>NZ_KB235900.1 GCF_000332155.1 Kamptonema formosum PCC 6407
CCAGTAGGGATGTGTGCGATCGCTTCATCATCCCCGACAAGCTCTATGGACGAGAAACCGAAGCAGAAACTTTACTGCAAGCATTTGAGCGAGTCGCTAACCCCCCTGAAGCCCCCCTTGCTAAGGGGGGAAATAAGGGGGTAGAAATGATGCTGGTAGCAGGTTTTTCGGGTATTGGGAAAACAGCCGTTGTCAACGAAGTTCATAAACCAATTGTTCGGCAACGCGGTTATTTTATCAAAGGAAAATTTGACCAATTTCAACGCAATATTCCCTTCTCTGCTTTTGTACAAGCATTTCGGAATTTAATGGGACAATTGTTAACCGAAAGCGATCCACAGATTCAGCACTGGAAAAATCAAATATTAGAAACTGTCGGAGACAACGGTCAGGTAATTATTGAAGTCATTCCCGAATTAGAAAAAATCATTGGGGAACAACCACCAGCAGTAGAATTATCAGGAACAGCAGCCCAAAATCGCTTTAATTTATTATTTCAAAACTTTACCCAAGTTTTTACCAGTGCCGACCATCCATTAGTGATGTTTTTAGATGATTTACAATGGGCTGATTCAGCATCATTAAAGTTGATGCAATTATTAGTGAATGATACAGGTCATCTTTTCATCATTGGTGCTTATCGGGATAACGAAGTCAATCCAGCACATCCATTGATGTTGACTTTGAGTGAGATTGAAAAAACCCTCTTCACGATTAATACAATTACTTTAGCACCGCTCGATCGAGTTACCGTCAATCAATTAGTTGCTGAAACGCTCAAATGTCCGGAAAGTTCGGCCTGGTCTCTTTCTCAACTCATCTATCAAAAAACTCAAGGAAATCCATTTTTCGCCACCCAGTTTCTCAAAGCATTGCATCAAGATGGATTAATTCAATTTAACTTTGAGTTAGGTTGTTGGCAATGCGATCTCGCCCAAGTTACAACACAAGCGGCTACAGATGATGTTGTGACTTTTATGGCATTACAATTACAAAAATTACCGTCCTCAACCCAACAGGTTTTGCAACTAGCTGCTTGTATTGGTAACTCTTTTGATTTAACAACTTTGGCGATTGTTTCAGAAAAATCAGAAGTAGAAACAGCAGCTTGTTTATGGAAAGCGTTACAAGAAGGGTTAATTTTGCCCCAAAGTGAAGTTTATAAGTTTTATGTTGGGGAAGTTAATCAAGCAGTTTCTCAAGAACGTTCGCAGGTTGTTGGCTATAAGTTCCTTCACGATCGCGTTCAACAAGCTGCTTATTCTTTAATTCCCGAATCTCATAAAAAAGCAGTACATCTCCAAATTGGCCAGTTGCTGCTACGCAATACATCGCCGGAAGTTCTTGAAGTCAAGATTTTTGATATTGTCAATCAGTTAAATCAGGGAATTGGCATTATTACTCAGCAATCCGCAAAAGATGAAATTGCTCAAATCAATCTCATGGCGGGGAGAAAAGCCAAAGCTGCTACAGCTTATAAAGCAGCCGTAAAATACTTGACGTCAGGCTTAGAATTGCTGCTGGAAAATAGCTGGGAAACCCATTATTCACTCACCTTTGGATTATATCGAGAACGTGCCGAATGTGAATATTTGACAGGCAACTTAACTGAGGCAGAAAAACTGTTTGATTTTGCATTAAATCGTACTCAAAATAAATTCGATTTAGCCGATATTTATGCAATTCAAATGTACCTGAAAATGACTCAAGGTGAGAATCTCCAAGCAGGCTGTGAAGCAGGACTGCAAGGGTTGAGAATTATGGGGATGCCACTACCTCTCACCGTTGAAGAACAGCAAGAAGCTATTAAAACTGAACTCGAAAAGTTGAAAACTCAACTGGCAATAGTTCGTCCAGCCGACTTATTTAATCTACCAGAAATGACAGACCCCGTAAAAAAAATCTGTATGAGTCTTTTAGTAGACCTTTGGGCTGTTACCTATATGGCGGGTCGTCAATATCTAGCTATTTTGAGTCCTATATTAATGCTCAATTTATCATTGAAATATGGCAATGCCGAAAGCTCTGGTTTTGCTTACTGTCTCTATGGAATGAATTTAGCAAATGAAGGAGATTATCAAACCGCTTATGAGTTCGGATTACTAGCCCTAAAACTCGATCGCCATTTTAATAGCACTAAGTTTATTTATAAAACAAATAATATCTTTGCACACACGATAAATCCCTATAATCAGCACTTAAAAACCAATTTACCCATTTCTCAGAAAGCGTATCAAATCAGTCAAGAAGCGGGAGATGTCGTGTTTGGTGTTTGGGCTGTTTCGTTCTTGATTTGGGCAATGTTAATTAAAGGCGATCGCCTATCCGATGTCTATGCAGAAACAGAGAAATATCTCAGTTATGTCCAGCAGGTCAATGATGTTAATATGCTCTATGCGTTTACCTTACAACGACAATTTTTACTAAGCCTGCAAGACCTAATTCAAGATACTGACTTATTGGATGAACGGAATAATGATACTCTTTATATCAATGTTTGGCGACAAAAGCAGAACTTTGAACATGGGATTAATTGGTACTGCTTTCTAAAGCTACAACTTTCCTACTTTTATGGTCGCTACACTGATGCTGTAATGGCGGCAGAAGAAGCCCAAAAAACACTGCCAGCTAATGCAGGTTTTTTTCCCATTATTCAATACCATTTCTATTATCCACTCAGTTTAGCAGCACTCTATCAATCTGCTACATTAGAGGAGAAAAAGCAGTATTGGGATACTATACAACAGCACTACCAAATTATTCAAAGATGGGCGCATTTTTGCCCAGCAAACTTTCAACATCGATACCTGTTGCTATCTGCTGAAATGGCAAACATATCTGGTCAATATATGCCAGCAATGGAATATTACGATCGCGCCATTGAGCTTGCCAAAGAAAACGGTTATATCCAAGAAGAAGCATTAGCCAACGAACTAGCCGCTAAATTTTATCTCAACTGGGGCAGAAAACGCATAGCTGCGGAATATATCACCGAAGCCTACTACGGCTATGCTCGCTGGGATGCCAAAGCCAAAGTCGCCGATTTAGAAAAACGCTATCCCCAATTACTTGCCCCCATATTACAACAAACCCGTTCTCCCCTTTCCACTGACGAAACCATCTTCGCATTAGGAACTGTCACATCCATCAGTTCGGCTACTTCTAGTACCCGTGTCTCAGACACCCTAGATTTAAAAGCGATTTTGAAAGCTTCCCAAGCTATCTCCAGCGAAATCGAACTCGAAAAATTACTTTCATCGTTGCTTAGAATCGTCATCGAAAATGCAGGGGCTGATAAATGCGTGTTAATGCTGTTGCGAGATAATTCGCTACGCGACACCAAAGGTGAACGCTTGTTCGTTAAAGGGTCAATTACATTGGGAACGGAACCAAACGTATTGCAGCGTCTTCCGGTTGAGGACAGCCAAGACATTCCCCACAAGCTGATTTACCAAGTCAAGCACAACCCGCAAACTGTTGTGTTGCTTGATGCGACAGCCGATGGAAGCTTAGCCAACGATCCGTATATCATGCGTCAGCAGCCCAAGAGTATTTTGTGCAGCCCGATTTTGTATCAAGGGAAATTGATAGGCATTTTATATCTAGAAAATAATTTAACGAAGGGAGCATTTACGAGCGATCGCGTCGAACTCCTCAACCTCATCTGCACCCAAGCTGCCATTTCCCTAGAAAATGCCCAACTTTATCAACGTTCCCAAGAATATGCCCAAGAATTAAAGCGTTCTCTCAATGACTTCAAATTTGCTCAATCCCGCTTCCATAATTTAGTAGATAACGTTCCTGGGGTGGTGTATCAATTCGTGATGACGACCGATGGTTCGGTATCAATGCCGTACATGAGTAGTGACTGTTATGAACTATATCAAATCAGTGCCGAGGAAGCGATCGCCAATGTACAGCTCCTATTAGATATGACACATCCAGAAGATGCTGAATCTCATCGTCAGTCAATTGCAGATTCAGTTCAAACCTTAACTCCCTGGCGATGGGAGGGGCGAATTGTTACACCATCTGGAATTATTAAATGGATTCACGGTGAAGCGCGAATAGAAAAACTTGCTGATGGAACGTTAGTGTGGGATGGCTTGTTACTAGATATAAGCGATCGCAAACAAGCTGAACTGGATTTACAACAAGCCCAATTACAAATCATTCAAGGTGAAAAAATGTCCGCCTTGGGAAATTTAGTAGCTGGTGTCGCTCACGAAATTAATAACCCAGTTGGTTTCCTAGGTGGCAATATTCAACCTGCTCTAGATTACATCAATGATTTATTTGGATTAATCGATATAGTTCAAGAAAAACACCCACAATTACATCCAGAAGTTCAAGAGGAAATAGAAGCTATCGATCTTGAGTATATCCGGGAAGACCTACCCAAATTAGTTGGCTCTATGCGGGAAGGAGTCAAACGAATTGCTGATATTAGCACCAGTTTGCGAACTTTCTCCCGTGCGGATACTAACCATCCGGTGGCTTGCAATATTCACGATGGAATTGATAGTACCATTATGATCCTGAAACATCGCCTGAAGGCTAACGAAAATCGTCCCGAAATCAAAGTGGTTAAAGAGTATGGTAATTTACCGCAAATTGAATGTTATGCCGGACAACTAAATCAGGTATTTATGAATTTGTTGAGCAATGCTATTGATGCTGTAGAAGACTCAAACCAAGGGTGTAAATTTGCAGAAATTGCCAATGAAATTACGGTGAAAACTGAGCTATCAGAGGATAAAAAACAGGCGATAATTAGGATTAAAGACAATGGGAGTGGTATGAGCGCACAGGTGCAATCGAAGATTTTTGACCATTTATTTACGACGAAGGAAGTCGGAAAAGGGACGGGATTGGGGTTAGCGATCGCCCGGCAGATCGTTGTAGAAAAACATCAGGGTACTATAGAAGTTGAGTCAACGATTGGTTGCGGAACTGAGTTTTGTATCCGGCTGCCAGTTTCACCATATACAGACGATTAAAGCTAGCATCTCAAGTAAAATCATCTAAAAATCACCATTA
>NZ_KB235901.1 GCF_000332155.1 Kamptonema formosum PCC 6407
CCAAGGCCATCACAACCTCAAAGACCGAAGCATCGAAGCTCAAAGAGAAAAACTGGAGGACGCGGCTGTTCGGTTGCACGTCGAATATCTGAATCTGTGCTTTGGCGAGGTTGTATAGTCCTCGGTGCTCCACCAGTACGCCTTTGGGTTTGCCTGTAGACCCCGAAGTGTAAATTACATAAGCCAGGTTCCCAGAGCTTAAGCTGTATCCAGGGTTTTTCTCGCTCTGTCCCTCAATGATTTCCCAGTCAGTGTCCAGACAAACGGTACGCCCTTGATGTTTGGGAAGAGATTTTATCAACCGCGCCTGAGTCAACAGAATTGGTACAGAGGCATCTTCTACATGAAAGCCAAACGCTCTGGGGGATAAGCTGGGTCTAACGGTACATAAGCCCCGCCAGCTTTGAGAATGCCCAGCAGTCCCACTATCATTTCCAGGGAACGCTCTACACAGATACCTACCAATACCTCTGGCCCCACACCCAAATTCCGCAAGTGGTGTGCTAGCTGATTCGCTCGTTGATTCAGTTCTTTATAGGTTAGTTGCTGCTCTTCAAAGACTAATGCGATCGCATCANGGAGATTTCTCTACCTGCTCTTCAAACAACTGATGTATACAAGCATCTTTAGGGTAATCAGTTTCCGTATGGTTCCACGCTGCTAACTGCTGTCGTTCCCACTCAGTTAACAGAGGCAATTGTGCAATTTTCTGCTCTGGGTTAGTAACGATACCTTCGAGTAAAGTCTGAAAATGACCTACCATCCGCTCGATGGTCTCAGCATTAAACAAATCTGTGCTGTACTCAAAACGACCGACTATGCCCTCCGATGTCTCCTGTAATTCCAGGGTCAAATCAAACTTTGCCGTTTCGGTATCAATGTCCAACTGATTCCAATTCAGCATCGTATCAAAGCCTGACATCGGCGGTTGCAGAACAAAAGCAACCTGGAAGAGTTGGTTTTGACCTAAATTCCGCTCTGGTTGCAGTGCTTCTACCAACTTCTCAAAAGGCAAATCTTGGTAAGCAAATGCTCCCAAAGCCACTTCCCGCACTCTTTCGAGCAACTGCCGGAAAGTAGGATTTTCCTTGAGATCGGTACGCAGCACCAATGTGTTGACGAAGCGCTCAATTAGAGCCTGAATCTCTGGCTGTTTCCTTCTTGGGATGATAGTCCCTACTACAATATCTGTCTGCCCCGTGTAGCGATAGAGTAAGGTTTTGAACGCTGCCAGCAGTGTCATGTAGAGGGTAACGCCTTCTTTGTGACTCAATGAGGCGATCGCCTCGCTCAGAGTTTGAGGTAGCGCCACGCATTGCCTTGCACTCCCAAAACTTTGCATTGGCGAGCGCATTCGGTCAGTCGGGAGTTGTAGTGTTGGCAGATTAGCTAGTTGCTGTTTCCAGTATCTCAGTTCGTTGGTTTCTTCAGTTAGTAGTTCTTCAATCGGAGCTGTAATTGACACTTGCTTGCACCCTGTTTGATTGATTGCCTGTTTTACAAAAACTATCTTCTGTGATGTGATGCTGGCTCGTTCCTTGATCACAATTCACTCCCAGGACTTTGCCTTGTGACCATTTTTTAAGCACGTTTCGCTTCGATACCACTTATTAGAGGACTCGATCGCCTGCTCCCACTTGAAAGCGAGAATTATCCATTTTTACTCTTTCCTTGCGAGCGTTGTTTTTGCTTTTGGCGATTGATAGCTTGTTTTTGTTTTTTGATTTGGTCTCGATTTGATCGAAAAGAATGTTTTTCCTCTGGCTCCTGACTTAAATACTTAGCCAAAGAACTGATTGTTGGATATTTAAACATTTCCAGGATTGAAACATCTCTGTCCACCACTTCGCGCAGTTTGCTATGAGCCTGAGCCATCAATAATGAATGACCGCCTAGATCGAAGAAATTATCATCGATACCTACTTTTTCTAAGTTTAATACCTGTTGCCAAACCGTAGCTATAGCTTGTTCAATATCAGTTTGGGGTGCAATATGATTTGTTTCCCAATCTAGGTTAATAACACCAGGAGCTGGCAGTGCTTTGCGGTCTACTTTACCGTTTGGTGTCAGCGGCAATTCATCTACAATCACAAAAGCTGAAGGAATCATGTAGTCAGGTAAACGCTCCTTAAGATAATATCTAATCTCTTTAGGTAATACTTCAGAGTGATATTTATGATGTGTTTTGTGACCATTTTCGGAGAACAATAATTCATAGAAATGGTTGTGTTTAAACACTTTTTTATGGTGATAAGATTCGTATTCAAACTCAATAAATTGCCCATTTCCCCTAATCAAAATACCTTCAATTTTATAGTCAGGGTTCAAGTTATTATCGCATAGAGTTCCAATACAAACTGCTTTGATTGTATCTCCTTCTGAAACCTGAATTCCCGGATAGAATACCGGAAAGTAGACTGGTAGCCAGCAATACTCATGCTCGATAATATCTATGACTTCTCCTTCAATTGTGTGTAAGTTCAGCCACACTAGAAAACCGTCTAATCTTGACTCTTTTGTAATCGTGAGATTGATTTCAATACGGTATTCTGGGTTAAGGTGAGTATTGAAATTCAAATCTTCAAAAGTATCACTGTTTGAGATAAGATGAGATTTGGGAAATTTCTTAATAGATAACCTTAGATCGAAAGGATATCCAACTTGCTCGAAAATTTTATTAGTGTAATAACCGGGAACATCGTTAAACTGTGGATTATCTAACAATTCATCAGGCAGATAAGCAGCAGCTATTTTGGTAATACTTCTCTGAGGAATCATGATTCCATCTTCCTTCAGAAATCTGCGGGAACTATTCAAAATCACTGCTGCACCTTCCGATCCGCCAATGGCACCGACAATTTCTGACAGACATACGTCCGCCTGTTCGGGCAAGTTAACCTGGGTTGCATCACCATGAATTAAAGTTATCTTGTTTTCCCAACCCAGATTTTTAATACAAGCTTTTGCTAGTCGGTAAGATTCCTCACTTCTTTCAATCGCATATACCTTTTTGGCTCCGGCCTCTACACAAAACCTAGCTAAAATCGCATCTTTACCCGTACCAACCTCAACAACTACTCGATCTTTTACTAACTGGTTAATGGCTACTTTGTAGCTATGATTTCTACGCTCATCATTGGTCATAGCATAATATAACAATTCGTCATAGACGAAGTATTCTGCTACTGATGGCCATAATTCTATCTGACCCAGTTCTTGGCCCTCTTGCTGATGTAATGGTTGGATATGTTTCTCTTCAGGAACTATATAAGCTACCAGGCGCTTGTCGCCCGGTACATCCTCGCGGTTTACTACTATAGCTTGTCGGACAGCGGTGTGTTGGCTTAACACTGCCTCGATCTCGCCAAGTTCAATGCGGAAGCCCCGAATTTTCACTTGGTGGTCGATACGACCTAAAAATTCGATATTGCCGTCGGGTAGATAGCGGGCTAAATCGCCAGTTTTATAGAGGCGAGAACCCGATTCGTGGCTAAAGGGGTTGGGAATAAAGCGATCGCTTGTTAGTTCGGGTTGGTTGAGGTAGCCCCGTGCTAAACCAGCACCACCAATGTATAATTCTCCGGGCACGCCGATCGGGACAAGCTGTTTTTGGGCATCTAGAATATAAACCTGTGTGTTAGCAATGGGCCGACCGATGGACGGTGGCTCTTTACTATCGGTACATTCAGCAATGGTGGCACAGACGGTGGATTCGGTCGGCCCATAAGCGTTAAAGAACCGACGACCTGATGACCATTTAACTATGAGGTCGGGGGAGCAGGCTTCCCCACCAACTATTATTGTCCGCAACGCTGGTAGTTTGTTAAAGGGCAGTACCGCTAGCACGGATGGTGCTAGCGCAACAATAGCGATCGCATAGTCGCGCAAAAGCTGAATCAGAGTTGCTCCAGGTAGCAGGGAGTCCCGCGTTCCCATTACTAGCGTCGCTCCCGCCACCAAGGCCATCACAACCTCAAAGACCGAAGCATCGAAGCTCAAAGAGAAAAACTGGAGGACGCGGCTGTTCGGTTGCACGTCGAATATCTGAATCTGTGCTTTGGCGAGGTTGTATAGTCCTCGGTGCTCCACCAGTACGCCTTTGGGTTTGCCTGTAGACCCCGAAGTGTAAATTACATAAGCCAGGTTCCCAGAGCTTAAGCTGTATCCAGGGTTTTTCTC
>NZ_KB235902.1:0-2148 GCF_000332155.1 Kamptonema formosum PCC 6407
CTCATGATAAGTTACCTAAAGTTATATGTAACTAGCGATGAGTAAATTGGCAAGGGTGAAATATGGGACGGCTCAACTCCCATCTGGCAAAAGATAGAGGTGGGTTTTAGGCAGTGGTATGAATGGCTAGAGCATCCAGAGACTAAATCCTTCAGGGTTGATGATGGCGAGGGTTACACAGCCAGAAAGAAACAGAAGGAGGCTACTGGTACGCCTACCGCAAAGTTGAGGGAAAGTTACATAAGCGTTACATAGGATTGTCTAAGGCTCTGACTTTGCGGCGACTGGCTGAAGTTGGGGCATTATTCGATATCCCTAGTCAACCTAAGTTACCTAAGCCTATGGGTAACTCAAAGGTCAGTGAAGAGTTACATAATGAACTAGGTAACTTACAAACAGTTAACTTAGGGTTACAGAAGGAAATTACCCAACTAAAAGCAGAACTAGCAGAGGCGCGATCGCAACTTCCCTCCCAGACCGCGCAAGATTCCACATTTTGGGACTTTCCAGACGCGGCGGACTTGCTCAACCAGCTCAAGGCTAAGCGTAAAAAAATCAAAAAACTGATTTACAAGATGTGGAAGCAATCTTAGAACTGTTGCCAGAGATGCCACAACAATCACAGCCACAGCTACCCGATTTGTATGCAGCGAGGGATAAGCTTTTTGAGATGCCATCCTTGGGCGGCTGGAAGTTTGAGAAAGGTGAGAAGCGCGATCGCTTCTATGCTTTTGCCTCTGCTCTGATTGAAGAGGCCTCAAAACTTGACCAAAAATTACACCATAATCCAGCGCTTACAATCTGACCTCAAGCAAGCAACCGAACGGTGCGACGGATACGGCAACCAGTTGAGAGAAAGACAGAAACCATTCGCAAGCTTACGGCAAAGCTAGGGCAACGTCCGTTTAGGTATTGAGCCGATATCTGTGTAAAAGTGCAATATAAACTACCATCACCAACTTTCTTGCTTTGGCTGCTGTTGTATGCGATCGCTAACTCCAACTTCCAACAGTTCTCATTTCAGTCTTGCAAAAACCATAAAAACCATAAATTGGTCATTTTTACCCCCCTATAACGTCTATTTGACATGGCTTGCTATGCGACTACCACACTAACTACGAGGATTTAGGAGGTGTCGGAGTACAAAAAGCAATTAAAAGTCAGCGAAAGTTAATTTAACTTAATTAAAATTTGTGAAAATTGGAGGATAATTTAGGATTTTTGAGGGACAAGTAGGAGATATTAGGAAATAAGAGGGAATAAGAGGAAATAGAAGGGTTAAAATATAAAGCTTTTTGTGGCTTCCACTAACTATCGGGGTGCGTTCCTTCTCACAAAAAAGTTGCACCCCTGTGTGGAAGATGCAACTTAGGCTTATTGCTGGTAGGTATTACCTCTTAGAACCTGACCTTTGTCGCAGTCGTAACATCAGCGGGGTTAGTACCCGAATCAGCGAGGCAACAGAGCAGATGAAGATAGCGAACGATCGCTCTGCATGAACATTCTGGCAGCCCGAAAAAATTACTCTTCCAGTTCGCTTTTTTTGTACAAAAGTGCGGTAGCACTGCCTTCAATAAAACCAAACAAACTGAACTGCAACTCTTCCTAGAAAACGGCTATCGCCTTTGTTCCGATACATTAATATGAAATAGCTGAATGGCTATCACAAAGCGGCAATTAAAAAAGCAGCCTTAACAGCTTTTCAATTAGTTCGGCTTGCTCAAGTGTGAAAGTACAGCTTGCTATAAATGACACGAGTTACAGCTTGTATCTGCCAGGGTAAAAGGTAACTTTCCTTGCATCTTTTTCAACATTATGGGATATTGAATTGAAAAACTAATTCAAATAGAAACTTATGGCAACTGAGCAAGAGCTTCAATCTCTTTTTAATGCCTTGGATCGCGATCAAGATGGCAAAGTATCGAGTAATGAGCTTTTTTAAGTCCTGGGTTAAATGCAGTCATTTTAGCAGAAACAGGTACTAGCCCTGCGGAACTGCTAGCGACGTCTCGAGATGAAGAGGGTAATATTACCTTTGAAGCCTTGAAACAAGCTGTTAAGAAAGCAGGGAATTTAGAATAAGCGCGATCGCCCAGCCAGCAGCGATTGAAATAAAATCATTTATCCAAGTGGATGAGTGTCTTCCCC
>NZ_KB235902.1:2248-4748 GCF_000332155.1 Kamptonema formosum PCC 6407
CCAGATTTATTACCCTTCGATGATGGTCGTGATGTTACGATTTGTTTCGACTACCGCCCCGGTGATTATTTCAAGTCCCCCGAATGGGTCAACGCGGCTATCCTTGGCAAACTCTTCAAACAGTCCACAGTCAAAATTGCCAGACTCCCAGGCCCGCAGAAAGGAATTGATGATTTTGCAGTTGCTGGTGGCGACGTTGCCCAAGTCCTAGCCGCCGCTGAATCCCTCAAACAATTGCAGGATGAGCGCCTGTGGCGTTTTTGCTACAAGGGCTTCTCTCCTGAGAAAAAAGTAAACCAGCGCTACCTCGACATAGAAGCCCCTGAACCCGGCAAAATTATAGCTCCCAAATCGGGCCTAGCCACCGGAAAAACTCAATTGTTGGCTGATAAGGTTGCAACGCAACCAGGGAAGCAAATCAACATCGGCTACCGTAACAGCTTACTGCTACAGCAGGCTCAAAAGATTGGTAGCTATCACCTAGATGAGCATGATGGCCGCCGTTTTTTTGAAGATCCTAACGCTCGGATCAGCCTGTGTTGGGATTCCCTGCTGAAGCTTCCCCCTGAAATTTTCGAGGGGGCACATATTATTTTGGATGAAGCTTCAAGCAGTATCAAGCATCTGCTCACCAGTAGCACTTGCAAAGAGAAAAGGCTTGAAATTCTCGATTATCTAGAAAAGATTGGCCCTACCGTTGGGGGGGTAATCGCGCTTGATGGTAATCTCAAAGATTCAGATATTCAATATTTGGAAGAAATCTTCAAGATGCCATCGGTGAAAATTGAAAATGAATTTAAGGGCGATACGCCGCCCGTAACCTTCCTTGAGCTTCCCAAAGGCAGATATCGGATTGCCAAGGCAGAATTTGAATGGCTAGCAAGGGCAATCATGGATGCTGATTGCCCCGCAATTGCCACAGATTCCCTCAATGATGCCGAAGCCCTTTACAAAAAGTTGACGGCTCAAGGCAAAAAAGGCATTTTATTAAGCAGCAAAACAGCTACTAAGAAATGGGCTAAGGAATTTCTAGCTAATCCTGATGAGTACATCAGAAAGCACAAGCCAGAATTTATCATCTTTACCCCAACTGCTGAAAGCGGTCTCGATATTTCAATCAAAGAAAAGATTGATAATTTGGAGATTGGGAATTATTTCTCTGATGTTTTCTGCATTTTTCGCGGGGTCATTGGCGTTGATGAATGCCTCCAAATGTCTCGCCGGGTAAGGCATCCAGAAAGGATTGTGATCTGCTGTGCTGAGCGTAAATTTGCCAGCAATAATGATTCTAATCCCTTTTCAGGTCAGCTAATCAAAGACATTGAAGAGCGGGTAACGGCTGAAATGAAAGCACTTTCTCCTGAAGAAAATACAGCCGCAATCAAAGAAGCAATCAAGGCTCAAATTGATTCCCCACACCTAGAAGCTTGGGCGAAAATTAAGGGCAAAGATGCAGTTGAAGCGCGTAACTTACGGCGGTTTCTACTTAAATCTTTTGAGGATGGTGGCTATGAAGTTAATCGAATTAGTTTCTCGGATTTGCTTAATCCTGATGCCATTTACGATGAGGGAATGAGCTTTGCTGATGCTAAAAAGCTTTCTAAAGAAGAAGAAGCAAAGCAGATTTTCAATTCTGAATTTATCACCCTAGAAAAATACTTAGAAATTGAGGGAAGCAATGCTGAATGGGAGGATTGCTGCAAAGCCATCAAATATCGCCTTTTAGCGCGGCTACCAGGCATTGAAAATACTGAGCTTTGGACTTGGGAGTTTGTTTACCGTATCCGCTTCACTGACAGAGATTTGCTCAATCAGCTCTATGCCAACTGGAAACTTGAAAACCCTATTGATGCTGAACTGCTACAACGGCAAAATGGAACCGTGAGTTTAGAACTTTCTTGCCTGACCTGAACAACCAATGGCTCAAACTAAAACTTCTCTCAAAATTGGGGATTAATCAATTCCTTGACCCTCCAAAGGTCTGGACGGATAAATCCCCTGAAGTCAAGGAACTGGTGAGGATTTGTAAAACCAAGTCAGCAGCCGCCCTACTTGGACATCCCGGCAAAAAGCTCACCCATGCAATATCTCAACCGCTTACTTAAATTTATCGGGGTTAAGCTGAAGGCCTCTCAGGTTTAGGGAGGGGGATAAGCGAGTTTGGCAATATCGTTTTTGTAGAGGCTGGTGAGAACTCTAGCAGACCCGAAAACTGGGATGAGCTTTACCCTCTAGTCTGTCAAAAATTGGCTGAAAAAATCGCCTCTGCGAAAATGGCTGAATCACCCTCTCCTCTTGATGTGGAGGTTGTCACAGCTCCCCCCATAAATATACAAAATACAGCCGAAGCTGTGACAGAGAATCAGACTCACCCTGTAGAAAAAGTTTGGGGCGTGGCTTGTGAAGTTGCGGAGGTGGCCCGTGAAGTTGCGGAGGTGGCGTTATGGGGTCGCTGGAGGGGATGGTGGAGTCAGCAAAAACCTGTCTACATCACATTCTC
>NZ_KB235902.1:4848-8308 GCF_000332155.1 Kamptonema formosum PCC 6407
AGCTCGCGCTGAAGGTTAGCCAGCAGCTTGAGAATATAGGCGACATTGATTTCGTCTCGCTGGATCAGTTCCAGTTCAAATCGACTTCCTCAACTAAAGACTCTTTCTCGTCATCGGGTTTAGATCGCGTTTTATCATAGATGTCCAGATATTTGCTTTTATAATCTTCAAAGGTTTGTTCATCCAGATTTAAGTCAGAAAAACTAATTCAGTGAATGATTTACTTACATTCTGCAAACGAATAAGATTACGAAAGGCTTTAACGAACTTAACTTGGTCATCTTCACTAATAAGCTTATTGACATCGTTAGGGATAGTGGCGATCGCTCTCAGTTCTTGCACCCCGTCATTAAATTTTTCAATGTAGTATTCGTAGGGTTGAATGAAAATTTCTTCGCTTGCGTTGGTGTCTGAAAAGAGGGCAACGGCTTGATCAGTATTCTCTTTGAGGTTACGGAAAGAGACGATATTCCCTTGAGATTTAAGTTCGCCCAAAATGCGATTAGTGCGGGAGTATGCTTGAATTAATCCGTGATACTTCAGATTTTTTGTCAACGTAAAGTGTATTGAGCTTTTTGACATCAAAGCCCGTGAGAAACATATTGACGACTAACAGAATATCGGCGCGTTCCTGATCCTGAAAGTTTTCTCGATCGCGGTCTTTCATCCGCTTGGCGATATCTTTATAGTAGGCATAGAAAGCCTGACTATCTTTGGCGGAATGTTGGGTTTGGTACATCTGGTTATACTCCGCGATAAATTGATTCAGTTTGTCGCGGCTATGGCTACGGTTGCTTATATCTGCGCTGATATTAAAATCAGGTTCTCCAATTAAGCCGTTTGCGTCTTGGTCTTCTTCGTTATAGCCAGGGGTAAAAATTGTGATCACTCGTAGGTCATGTAATCCCTGTTTTTGTTTGTTTTTGAACGTGTCGTAATAGGTAATTAGGGTGTCTACACTGCTGGCGCAGAGCATCGCCGAGAATTTTCTACCGTGGGTTTTACGGTTATGGTTGGCAATAATCCAATCGACAATTAGAGAAATTCGGTCGGGATTTTCAAAGAATTCTCGGTCTAATTTTGGCTCTGTGATCAGCGTACCGTCTTTGCGTTTGATTTTTCCCCAATACTCGACGGAAAATTTAAGCACGTTTTCATCCGCGATCGCATTGGTAATCACATATTTATGCAGACATTCCTGGAATAGGTCTTTGGTAGTACGTTTACCGTGTTCGTTGCTAGCGGCGTTATCGGCAAAGATAGGAGTCCCTGTAAAGCCAAACATTTGTGCTTGGGGAAAGAATTTGACGATATTTTTATGGGTTTCGCCAAATTGAGAACGGTGGCATTCGTCAAAGATGAACACAATGCGCTTATCTTTCAAGCTTTTCCATTGCGACTTCATGACGTTGGGACTTGATCGCTCGGTTGAGTTTCTGGATAGTGGTGACAATGAGGGGGTTATCCCCAGCCATTTGTTCTACTAATTGTCGAGTGTTGTCAGTAGTGTCTACGCATCGGGGCTGAAATATTAAACTCTCTGCTAGTTTGGTAGTCGAGGTCAGCACGATCAACTACGAACAGAACTTTATGGACTTTGGGTAGTTGCGTAAGGATTTGGGCAGCTTTGAAACTGGTGAGGGTTTTGCCCGATCCAGTGGTATGCCAGATATAGCCATTTTTGTTGGTGTTTTTGACACGCTCAATGATGGCTTCGACGGCGTAGTATTGATAGGGACGCAGCACCATCAGCACTTTGTCGGATTCGTGCAGGACAATGTATTTACAGATCATCTTGGAGACGTGGCATTTCTCCAGAAAGCTATCCGCGAAGTCTTCCAGTTGGGTAATCAGGTTATTGTCTTGGTCTGCCCAGTAGAAGGTTTGTTTAAATTCTTGTTTACGGTTGTTGGCGTAGTAACGGGTATTGACACCGTTGGAGATGACGAAAATTTGGACATATTGAAACAGTCCATTGTCTGCTCCGTAGGAATGGCGTTGGTAGCGGTTGATTTGGTTGAAGGCTTCCTTAAGTTCCAGTCCTCGGCGTTTCAGTTCGATTTGGACGAGGGGCAAGCCGTTAATCAGCAGGGTTACATCGTAGCGGTTTTTGTACTTGCCTTGCTGGGTAATCTGGTTCGTAACTTGATATTGGTTTTGACACCAATGTTCTGTGTTGAGGAATTCCAGGTAAAAGGTAGTGCCATCGTCGCGGCTGAGTTCCATTTTGTCGCGGAGTCGCTTGGCTCGGTCAAATACGTTACCCTTGTCAAGGTGGTTGAGAATGCTCTTAAACTCTGTGTCGCTGAGTTTGATGTGGTTATGTTTTTCAAGTTGGGCTTTGAGGTTGGCATTGAATTCTGCTGCACTGCTGATGTTGACGGGTTGGTAGCCTAGCCCCGTCAGACGCTCGATCAGTTTTTGCTCTAGTTGCGCTTCAGATTCCGTCATGGCGACCTACTCTTCATTTAACATTGCTTGTTCATCAAGGAAAACTTGTAGCCGGATCTCGTAATCTTCATAGTAAAGAGTATACAGTGCTTGGCTATAAAGTAGTTTTCCGTCTAAGGGATATTCTTCGTCTAGAAATTCATTGAATTCTGGACTTTCTTCATATCTAATTCGGTCTTCTTCGATTTTAATATCTTCTTTTGACTTCTTTTCCAATTCAAAACTGATAAACGAAGATATGAGATAACGGGATAGGCTTTCTGTTATTTCTCTCAGTAGCCGCGATAAATCTTGATCGTTAAGCAGTTCTTTGGGTATATGTTTTCCGTGAGATAAATCACCTCTCGCATTTCTTAATTCATTAATATGTTTTCCTATCTGTGAGAGTTTACTAATAAAATCCCTCTCGTATACATCATCATTTTTTTGAAGTAACTTGGCTGCCTCACAGATAAGATTATTAGTTTCGCTTTTCGCACCTTTATTTAAACTTTTCCCTTCTATACTTGGGTCAATTTGCGTAATGATAGTTTTACAAATGCTCTGTAGAAGTGAATTACAGCAATCTAAGCTTACACCTGTATGTAAATCTTGGTGATAGTTTTCAATTGCGCTAATAAATTCGGCAAATGCACCATAGTATTGAAAGTCGGGGAATTCTTTGATATGTCTTTTCACTAACGCTTCTAAACTCTCCATAACACCTCATTACACAAACATTTTTTGTAGTAAACCTTTCTTGAATTGTTCGGTTTGGTCGATTTGGCGAGAGAGGGTTTCGATTTTGCGATCCATTGCTGTTAAAAAACCAGTAATTTTTCTTGTTCTTTTTTGCAAGGGTAAAATAGTATGATTGCTGACAATGATTCTTGGTTGATATTTGTATTTGCGCTAGAGGTAGCCAAAGAAAGCAATTCTTTTCTAAATTCTAATGATGAAAAACAATATTTTTATATAAATGACATAACTCTGAGGATTTCTCTCTAAATCTAATAATAAAACCGCTATA
>NZ_KB235902.1:8408-10293 GCF_000332155.1 Kamptonema formosum PCC 6407
CTGCGCTGATATTAAAATCAGGTTCTCCAATTAAGCCGTTTGCGTCTTGGTCTTCTTCGTTATAGCCAGGGGTAAAAATTGTGATCACTCGTAGGTCATGTAATCCCTGTTTTTGTTTGTTTTTGTACGTGTCGTAATAGGTAATTAGGGTGTCTACACTGCTGGCGCAGAGCATCGCCGAGAATTTTCTACCGTGGGTTTTACGGTTATGGTTGGCAATAATCCAAATAAATTCTGCACAACTAATTGCTAGAATAAGCTCAGAGTTTAGTGATTATTATGAAGCAAAAAGTTATTGGATACGCGAGAGTATCAACCCGCGAACAAGCTGAGGACAGCCATGCTTTAGAGCAGCAAATGGATCGCTTAGTAAAAGCAGGGGTCGATCTGGTTTACCACGACGTTGAATCAGGAGCCAACCCAGAACGAGAAGAATTTAATAAGCTCGTTCAGGCGGTTGGACGTGGAGAAGTCTCCACTATTGTTGCGACTCGATGGGACAGGTTAACTAGGGAGGAAACAGCCTACGCGGTGATTAAGGGACTCCGGAGAGAACACAAAGTTAAACTGAAACTTCTGGATCAGGGAGAAGTGGATCTCAGCACCGCCTCTGGGGAACTCAGTGCTGACCTACAGGCTCTCTTTGCAGCCCACGAACGTCGCCAGCTTCGAGAGCGGATCAAGCGCGGTCATGAATACCGCCGAAGTAAAAAAGTTGCTTGGACAAGAGCGCCTTGGGGATATTTCATTGAGGAGGATAAATATGTCTTAGATAAACGACCTGCGATCTGCCTGTTAGCAGAACGTCCTGAAAACTATTTAGAATTGTATCTTGAACCCAACTTTTCACCACAACTCCCTGGCATTAGTAAAGCTGAAATTGCCAGAGAAGCCATTGATTATTTGCTGAAAATTAGGAAACCGCGAAAGGTTCTAGCTTTCTTGTATGAAAAGTACGGGGTGGAACGCAAACGAGATACCAACTTGGTTTTGAGTCCAGAGTACTTTTTTGGAGTGCAGCTCAAAACTTCGCTGATGATTGGTTAACCAATCCAATTTTGCGAGGTCATACGAGTTACTGCAAAACAAATATATCCAGCAAGGGATCTACCAAGAAAAAACCTGAAGAATGGCAATTACACCTTAATACCCATCCCACTGAGCGGTTAATTACTGATGAAGAATTTGTCGAACTTCAAACCCTCCAACAATTCAATGCCAAGAAAGTAGCAACTTCCGGTAAGACTTGTTACTTAACCGGATTAGTTATTTGCGCTCGCTGCGGCTATAAATGCGTGTTAAAGCGCAGCGCTCAATATCAATATTACGGGTGCAGGCAATCGGGAACTGGTTGCCAAAACCGCTCTTGCATTCGCCTTGAAAAATTGATCAAGCCATTATTAGTCAATTATTTCTCAAAGCCACGTCCTTGGAATCGGCACAGGAGGAACAGGAAGTTTCTTTCCAATGCCCTCCAGAAGTAATCAAGTTAAAACAGCAACTAGAAGGGGTGGATGAACTGCTTAAAATTGCGCCGTCTGATTTACTTCAGCAAGCCAGAACTAAATTCCTCAAGCAAATTGAAGAAAAAAGCGCCCCCGAAGGAGTAGAAAGTTTTGTGATGGCTACGGCACAGGAAATTATCTCTCATCCTCAAGCAAAAAAGCTTACCTTCTGGTACACCTTAACTCAAGATGAGCGCGACATCCTTTATGAAAAGCTGATCGAGAGAGTCAAGGTAGATGAAGGCAAAGTGATTTCAGTGGAACTGAAAATTTAGAGCGTCAAGGAATATTCTTAGGAGAAAGTATGAATTTTTCTCAATCAACCCTCAAAACTTTTCAAGAAGCCGTAGACCGATTCCTGAGCGCTGAAGCAGAAGTTC
>NZ_KB235903.1:0-1065 GCF_000332155.1 Kamptonema formosum PCC 6407
CATCCTCCCCATCTCCCCCATCCTCCCCTCTCTCCCCCATCCTCCCCATCTCCCCCATCTCCCCCATCCTCCTCATCTCCCCCATCCTTCAATCTAAAATCGGTTAAGCTAGCAGAAAACCATAAGCATTTTTTCTGTTACTGTGCCTAATCGCATTCATCTAATATCTCTATTGTTGGCGCTCGGTTTATGGAGCTTGCCTAAGCCAGTTTCCGCACAGGCATTCCTTCCCTACACCCCCCAACTAGAATCAGCCGAATTAGAGCAAACAGGCGTGAGCCTTGCACAGGAAGCCGCCCAGTTGGAGCAATTCCAACAGTACGAGCTCGCCCTGCCCAGAGCTCAGCTAGCCACACAGCTCGCCCCCAACAAGTATCAAACTTGGATTTTATTGGGGATTTTATATATGCGCGTGCAGAAGTTTGACGAAGGGATTATTGCTTTGCAGCAAGCTCAGACTCTTGCACCTGAGAATGCAGACATCCGCTTTTTCTTAGGAGAAGTACACTTCCGCCAAGCTCAATATGACAAAGCAATTGAACAACTACAAGCAGGCTTAAGAATAAAACCTGATACCCCTGGAGCTTTATTTGATTTAGGCAATGCCTTCTACAAACTGGGCAAATTTCAAGATGCGATCGCCCATTACGAAAAAGCAGTAGCTCAGTATGAAAAAGCCAAAGGTCAGGAAAAAGAACGCTGGCCAGCTATTAACAATATTGGGTTAGTAAAATACGAAATGGGTGATACTGACGGTGCCATTCGCCGCTGGCGAGAGGCAGTTGCCATCGAGGAAAAAGCAGCAGAACCAATGATGGCTCTGGCAATAGCTTTATATAGCAAAGGCGATCGAGAACAAGGTCTAGCGATCGCAGAAACCGCACTGCGGATAGACAAGCGCTATGCAGGGATAGACTTCCTTAAGGAAAATCTTTGGGGCGATCGCTTAATTGCAGAAGCTAAAAAGTTATTAGCAACTCCCCGCATTCAAGCCACCCTCGCCCAACTTCAAGACGCACCCGCGCCGGAGATGCCTTAAGGGGAGATGGGGAGATGGGGAGCGGG
>NZ_KB235903.1:272150-273398 GCF_000332155.1 Kamptonema formosum PCC 6407
GGGGAGATGGGGGAGGATGGGGGAGATGGGGGAGAGGGGGAGGGATTATAACAATTCAGCACTTATGCACCCAACCAAAGAAACTCGGTTTTTTGATGAAAATACTTCGCCGGAACCCACAGATTCTCTCAAAAAC
The DNA here is from genome assembly GCF_000332155.1 of Kamptonema formosum PCC 6407. Classification (GTDB taxonomy): domain Bacteria; phylum Cyanobacteriota; class Cyanobacteriia; order Cyanobacteriales; family Microcoleaceae; genus Kamptonema; species Kamptonema formosum. The sequence continues at coordinate 272,287 of NZ_KB235903.1, forward strand.
CTGGTTTCTGGGACTTACTGCGTAAGTTCTAATTGCTAATTGCTAATTGCTAATTGCTAATTGCTAATCGCTAATTACCCATCTCCCCCATCCTCCCCATCTCCCCCATCCTCTCCATCTCCCCCATCCTCCCCCTCTCTTACCCTAGTCCTGAGCATCGTAGCCCCTGGCCCCTACCTAGTTGTCCTCAGACAATATCCTTTGCAAATAAGTGGCTACCACCTGTGGATACTCAACCATTGCCAAATGCCCACAATCGGGAATTTGCATTACATTCTCGCCACATCCAGCAAATAGCCAGTGAAAACTAGCCAAATGTAAAACATATTTTGGTTCCATAATTGGATCGCGATCGCCTGTAATAAAATAAACAGGCTGCTTCAATCGCGCTACAATTTGCGGCAAAAGGTGTACTTCCGCCTCAGTAGTAGAATCCAATAGCGCCCCTAAAGCCGCCTGGGGATGGGCCGCTGCAAAATCAATTAACCGCTGACGACCCCAAAAACGCGCGATCGCATTTACCACACTCATTCGCGCAAACATTAGATCCATTAGCGGTAGATAAGACAGCCACAGCGGCCGCCACCTCACCAACTGCTGGCCCACTGACCGAAATCGCTCAAACTCCTCCTTCAGGTAAATCCCGCCGCCAGAATTGACGCAGACTACCCCCTTAACTTGCTGCGGGGACAAATCAGCGGCCCAAAGAGCGATCGCACCCCCCAGGGAATGCCCAACCAGCCAAGCACTAGAAATATCTAACTTTTCGAGTAAAACCGCCAAATCCTCAGCATAGGCCGCAGGACTATAGCTCAAATTAGCAGGCGCTTCAAACCCCCGGCTGGGTTCAGATTCCCCAAACCCTCGCAAATCGTAGCAAAGGCACTGATAATCAGATGCCAGCAAATCGATCAACGGTTGCCAATAGTGACGGCTTAAAAGCCAACCATGCAGAAATACTAAAACGTGGGGAGATCCAGTGGGAGCCGTCAAACAGTAAGAGTGGCGAACCCCCAAAATATCAATGGTTGCCATCTTTCTATCCTAATCCCAAATTGGCATCAGCAGAAAAATAGAAGAAGGGGCTAGGGGCTAGGGGCTAGGGGCTAGGG
>NZ_KB235903.1:273498-362937 GCF_000332155.1 Kamptonema formosum PCC 6407
GGGAAGATGGGGGAGAGGAAGAAGGGAAGATGGGGAAGATAATTATTAGTGGAAAATTTATGGTAGGCTGCTGTACCAACAACCGTCAGGTAGAGGAATACCGCCGAGGGAGTGAATGCGATCGCGCCACATTAAGTAAGCCCACGCCATTCCTAGAGATTGGCGATCGCGATCGAAGACTTCAATCTCTTGACGCTGATATTCGTTTTTTTCAGGGGGGCGGAGGCGATCGTAGTCTTCCAGGCGATCGAGCTCCTCTAAAATACTACTGTCAGTGAATGTGAGGACAAAGCCATACACAGTACCAACACCCGCAGTCATGGCAGGATAGCCTAGTGATAAAGCAAAAAGCTGACCGATCGCGATCGCCCCTTCAGCAGCCACAACCTTCCCCTCGCAGTAGCGCAGATAATTGCATTCCCCCGGCTTGAGAGTGCCATACACAAAGACTTTCATTAGATCCCATTTTCTTGAGCAACGACACAAACTGAGGCTCAAAAGCCTATCCGGTCTAGATTCTATAAATTTTTAATCTCAAACCCCAAATCCCAAATCCCTCGACCGGGGCTTAACCCCTGGTTTTTGTTAACATAGATGACTAGATTAATAGTCTAAGTGTTGTAAATTATTACGCACGAATGCGACTGCAATTTTAAATTAAGTTGTTTACCCCTTTTTCCGTTCATGGTTCTAGCAGTTAGTGTTATAGCTTCCGCACTCCCGCCTTTACATCTGAGTTCTTTTTTGCCATCCCTGCCACTGGATAGCTTGTTTTCGACTCAAGGCATTATGGTGATGCTTCTGGCTGCTTATGCAGTGGCGATGTGGATGTTTCTCACCAGTGCTCCCAAAGTTCACACGATCATGGTATCGGATCTCGCCCACGCCCGACAGTTCTATGAAGGTATCCTAGACCTACCAGTGGCAGAGGTTCCCCTCCACTACTACTACAACTACGAGCAAACTTTGGGGTCTACTGGCATTGACCCGCTCTACCTGTCCCCAAATGTGGGCAGAGCAGCCACAGCTTCAGCATCGGGGAACCCAGATGGTCTGTGGTATCAGTTAATGAAGAATACACAGTTACACATCATCAGCGGGGCGGGTTTGGGGCAGAAAAATCGCCAGCGGCACGTTTGTTTTGACCGCGACTGTTTGGAGCAAGTGTTGATGCGGGTACAAATGCAGGGTATTAAGTATAAGATTCGTCGCGAAAAACCGTTGAATTTCTTGGTTAAGGATTTAGATGGTCGCGTGATTGAAATGGCTGAGGTGGATAATTAGGCGGGTATTATAGTCAAGGGTCAAATAAAGAAACCGGGTTTCTGTGAAAAATTATTGTTTTCTCAATAAAATATTTATGAAGAAACCCGGTTTCTGGCGATCTAGAATTCTACTTGATAGTTTCTTTGGCTTTCTCTTCAACGTTAGATGCTTCTATTCCTTTCTTGTAAGGAATTTTTGCGACTAAAGATTTGAAAGTAGAGAGAAACACAGAATTCTTTGAGGGGAAAAATGAGCAATGTCAAGGGATTAATTGTGACGATGATGTTACGATGATCCGATTGAGCTTTTTTGACTATTTGCTTAGCTACCCAGTTTGCGGACATGATGCCGATGGGATTGAGATTGCTTTTAAAGGGGCCTAAAATTAGTTTGCGGATGACGCAGGGAGCGTCTAGGCGGCGCAATGTTACTAAGTCTCCCAAGGCACGTTTGCTAAGTTCGTAGAGGGGGCTAACTGCTGGAATTACTTCAGCTTCTGAGGTATTTACCCAGATTTCTTTACGTGCCATGTCTTCGTTTGTGCGGACGGTGGTGAGGAATAATTCGATTAGTCTGACTGCTGAGAAGGTGTTGATTTCGTAGGAGTTCGCGATCGCGTCTTTTGTTCTGTCGCCGTGTACGTTGATGCCGTGATTGATGACGAGAATATCAACTTTTTCTAGCAATTCTCCTAAGTCGGACTCTTGACTTATTTGCCAATTTATAGTATTTACAGGCAACTCTTCACCGTCTAGATTCAAGCTTAGGGTTTGCGTTCCCGATGTGAGGGCGATGACTTTGGCTCCCGCTTTGTGGAGTTGCGTCAAGAGTTCGCGACCTAGCGTTCCAGAGGCCCCAGTGACGGCGATGGTTTTGCCTTTAAGGGAAAGTGCTGTACCCATGAGTTTGTCTAGTAGGGTAATTGTACCGCAATAGTAAGCATTTTGGTTGTCGAAGTGGTGCCGCCAGTGATAGGGACGGTTGACTAACCAGCTAGAGGGTGGGGTGAGGAAGTCGCCGGGTTGATGGGTTAAGTCGGTGAGTTCGCCTGCACCTTTGAGGCCCCAGCCACGCGCGATCGCACTTAGCAAGAAACCTAATGTGTAGGTACAACCGACGAGAGCCCAGGGGTGAAAGTTTGGGGTAGCGATGTAGGCTACACCCCATAACAGTAAGCAACTGAACAGCATTACTAAGGCTTCAGGCACGTCATTACGCCAATGAGCTTGTTGGTAAATGCGATCGTTGACGGGGGTTAAATTGGGCCGAAAGACGCGGTGATGCCATACGTGCAGCCGATAGAGGGGGGGGTAAATATGGGCCAGGAAGTGGTAAAGGTCTCGCACTACTTCTGCTAATAGTACAGAACCTAATCCCCAAGCTGCTGCTATCCAATAATTTGTCATGGTCACACCGATTTTAAATTTGAGATATTACATATCATTTTGGAAGATAACTTAAAATGGGTTTTCTGGCTAGGGTGTTAATTGGCTTAAGCGTTTTAATATTTGCAAAACGCTGTACAATTCATTAGGTTGATTGCGAATTACGAATTCGTCAGATGTCGCGTACTGCGGAATTTCTCCTCTGAGTAACTTGACAAAAGTGAAGTTAGCACCCGTAGTGATTAAGCCAAAAGTAGGAGTTTCTGGATTGGGGTCGGCTAGCATATAAGCCAAGAGTTGTGCTAGTCCTTCATCAACTGAGAATGAAAGTTGTTTGGATTCTATGACTGTCACCCAAAAGTTTTTTTTCAAGATTAATATATCTATTCTACCTTCGATGATTCTTCCTTCATCTTCCTCCTGAATTTGAATTGATTTTTCTGCTCTGATGTGAAAAGGAGACACAAAAAAACCAGCAATAAACAAAATGGGGCTGACTATAGTTAGTTTAACTACAGTTTCTCGTAAAGGGGGATAGTCCAGTAAGTTAAAATATCCCTCTTGGACTCGATCTAGCTGTTGTTTTTCTATGTCAGTTATTTCTGGTAAGTTTTCTTGCCATTCTCGAAAAAATTCTGGATTGCGAACTCGCTGAAGTCCAAACTTATCGATCAAATCGCGGATGTTAATATCTTTTGCTTGGAGTTTTTGAATCATAGTCTCTCTCTTCTGCTAATAACTTATTGGAGTTATCATCCATTATAGCTAATAAATGTACTTTCACTAGAGCTTCAATTTCCACAGCCGTGCAGATTCCAATACTGGCTCTAGCTTACCTTGTTTTTGCTCAATAGCTAAGCGAAGTTTTTCCGAAGGCCGGAATACAAAGAAATCGGCATAAGCTTTAAGCAAATCAAAGTTAGGCGAATCACTTAACAGCAGTAGTTGTACATCTTGATCGAGTAAATAGCTCAAGGATATCAAATCGCCCATGTTAGTGAAATCATCGCCGCTATCAGTAATGACAAATTGGGACTTAGGAGAGACTGCATTAAGCGCATTTTTATTGACAACTCTGGCAATTTCTGCATTATAATAGCTTAAATCTTTGTTCCACCAAGTATCAGAAAAAGCGCTAACTGTACAAGAGACTATACTAGCCGTGAACACGGCAGCCAAAACAACTCGCCAGAGTCGTTGTGAAGTTTGAATTTTAGTTGCCAATAAGTAAGCAACTGCTAGCTGGATTCCCGGAAAACAGGATACTAGGTAGCGGCTGACAGCAGACCGCTTGCCACCTAATATTATATCTGGCAGGGCAAGTATAAGAAAAGGGGCAAAAACTGAGGTGAGAATAAATAGGTTAGTTGAACGGTTAGTGTAACGGTATATTTGGTAAATCGCCCCAAGAATTAGGAGGAGAAATGGCAGCCTTAGTAGATAAGTCCAGACACTATCAAAGCCAAAGTCTAGGTCTACAAATATGGCTGTAAAACTGAGGAGCCAAAGTTTTATAAGATAAAGGAAGCCTGGGGATACTTGAGTCCAACCCGTTGTATCTGATGCGCGTTGAAAATTAGTTATGAGTACGAATAACCAAGGGATATAAAGAATAATTGCGGCTATTACTGCTAATGAAAATTGATAAATATAAGAGTTTTTACTTAAATTGAATACACCCCTTCCTAATCCTCCCCTTGGTAAGGGGATGGTTCCTGATAGACCAGGTGAGGTTTCATAATCAATCGAGCTGAAATCTCTTGTATTTAAATCGCCTTGGCTTGGGAAATTATTAATAAATAATCGACGACAAATAAGGAACGATCCTTGTCCTATTAGTGTGAGAGCAAAGAAAGGATGGGTATATAAACCGAGGGAGATCGAGAGTGCATAAAAGCCCCAATTTTTCCAACTCTGTAAGCGCATTACTCTTAGAAGCAACCAACTACTACCAATAACTGTTACTGTCAGCAAGCTGTACTGTCTTGCCGTCTGAGCATATAAGATATCAAAAGGAGATAAAGCTATAAAAGCTGTTGCCAATAACGCCACCAAATGTGAGGAAAAAAGTTCCCAAGCCAAGGCGTACATTAGGGGAAATGCTAGTAAACTTAATAATGCTGCTAAGGTGCGAGATGCTGTTAAAGAACTGCCAAAATGTTGCATCCAGAAACGAGCTAGGAGAAAGTATAATGGGGGATGTTGCGGATCTTCAGTTACCAATGAGTGAATTGTATCGGTGGCTGTAGTTTCTGGTTTCAATCTTTGATATTTTTGCAATTCAGAGGCGGCGATAATGCGATTTTGAAATAAGCTATTATCAATTTCTTGACGGGTGAATCCAGCCGCTCGCATTGATGTATAAACTTCATCATGCCAGTATAATTTATGGTCGATTTTAAAGAAGCGAAATCCTATACCTAAAAGGATGATGATTACTAATAAAATAATTGCTAACTGAAGATTAATTTTGCTAATAGATCGATCGGATGTAGATGCCATGCTTAAATCTAGTAGTCGGTGAGTAGATGATATTGTAACAGCGATAGCTGGTCTCGGAATGATATAATTCAAACCTCAAACAAAATTGCGTTGAAAAGTTCTACAAGTTTCAAATCAGAAAATACTGGCAATTTTCATCTGCTGACTAGAAAATTCAGGATATAAATGTTTCAATCGGCACAGATGTTTTACAATCAAGAGGACTTACGCACCCAACCAAAGAAACCGGGTTTTTTGACGAAAATACTTAGTTTTTACTCACAGATTCTCTCAAAAACCCGGTTTCTGGGATTCTATGCGTAAGTCCTATATCAGTATCAATTTAGATCGAGCACATCAAAAAGTTGACTAGCAACTTTTTGATTTCTTGAAATTGTGCTGTTAATTCCCTAGCATTTGCAACTTGTATAAACTCGCATACAGTCCATCTTGCTCTAACAATTCATCATGGTTTCCAGACTCTACTAATTGTCCTCGCTTCAGGACTAAAATTCTGTCAACATTGCGAATTGTTGATAGCCTGTGAGCAATAATGATAGCTGTCCTACCGACAAGCATCCGATCTAATGCCTCCTGAATTAAAGCTTCTGTCCCGACATCTAAGCTAGCTGTTGCTTCATCTAGTACCAAAATTTCAGGGTCGCGAATTGCCGCACGCGCGAAAGCTAATAACTGCTTTTGTCCGCCGGAAAGATTAGTTCCGCGCTCCCGCAATTGAGTGTTATAACCTTGAGGTAACTGTTCAATTAAACTAGCTACATTCGTCTTTTCTGCTGCTGCTTGGATTTCCTCAATTGAGTAAGTTTCACCAAGGCTAATATTGCTTTTGACATCGCCAGCAAAGAGAAAACCGTCTTGCAAAATCACGCCTATGTGCCGCCTTAGTTCTGCTTGAGGTAACTCTCGAATATCTATACCATCAACAAGAATACGGCCGCTAGTGGGTTCGTAAAGACGACAGAGGAGGCGGATAATCGAACTTTTACCAGCGCCAGTCGGGCCAACTAAAGCTACTTTTTCACCGGGACGAATGGTAAAATCTAAATCTTTGAGTACGTATTCATCTTGTTTGTAAGCAAACCAGACGCGATCGAAACTAATTTCACCACTTTTAGAATTAGTAATTGATAATTGCTGATTATCTTTTTCTTTCCTGACGGGATCGCGAATCTCTACAGGTTCATTAAGAATGTCATTGATGCGTTCAACTGCGGTAAATCCTGCTTGTAGGGAGGTGAACTTTTCTGCAAATTGCCGTAAGGGATCGAAGAGGCGCTGAGCAAACAGAATAAAGGCAGAAAGTGTGCCAAAATAAAGATTACCTTCTAAAACACTTTGACCGCCCATCCACAAAACGGCTGCGATCGCGACTAATGCAATCCACTCTAATGTAGCAGATACAGCCGAATCGTAAAAGATGGTTTTATCAACTGCATCGATATAGCGACGGTTGGTAGTGCGAAATAATTCGGAGTTGAACTGTTCGCGGCGAAATAATTGGACTACGCCAATACCACTTAGGTTTTCTTGGAGTTGTGAGTTAAGACCTGAAAGTTCTTCCCTAGCTTTATAGTTTTCTTCGCGATATCGCTGCTGAAAATAAATAATCAGTGCGGTGACTGGTATCATCATCAGCACGAGCATTAAAGCTAGTTGCCACTGTAAGGTAAACATGGCGATGGCAATCACTACAATTGAAAATAAATCGCTGACAATTCCAATTGCACCTGTTGAAAATACATCTCCCAAAGCTTCTACATCGCTGGTGAGGCGGGTAATTAATTTACCTACAGGAGTGCGGTCAAAAAATCGCACTGCTAAAGAAAGTACGTGGTCAAATAAATCATTGCGAATATCTGTGGTGATTTGCTGACCTAATTTAGTGACTAGGTAGCCTTGAAGTGATTGCAAACCTAGACGCAAGGCTATTGTTAATAGCAATAGTACACCTAGAAAATTCAACCCTTGGGATAAAGGCATTCCTTGCAAAAATTTATAGGTAGGTTCTGACCGAATTAGCGAAATTGCCTGCCCGATAACGATGGGTTGAATTGCTCCCGATACTGACAGGGGTACTAATAAGAAAATAGAGACTGCCAGCAACCGTTTGCTACGAAGGGCATAAGGTATTAGCCGCTGGAATAATCGCCAGTCTGTTTCACGGGGCGAGTGTTTTTTTGAGGTGTCTTTCAGGGGTGATAAGCTGGTCATTTAAAATCTATGCAGTAGTTTGGCAAAAAAGCACGCTTTTCTAATGTAGAGCTGGAGGTTATATTGCGCTCCTTGAAGAAATAGAGATTTATATTGTATCTCAAAATTGTGATATCGTGCAGAGTTTATCCGTTTAGTTGAAAGTTACAATCAGGACTTATACGCGCTCGCAGTACGGCTGCCATCTTGGCAGTAGAGTCAACGCCAAGATGGTGGCGTTACGGATAGTTTTGCGTAAGTCCTAACAATACCTTGGTAAGAGCATCAAAATAAGTTTTGAGGGTGGGCAATGCCCACCCTGCTAAGTTTATACTGGGGTAAGAATTTGAGCTCTCAGTTTTTTAATCAACTCATCAAAATCTCCCACATTCAACCGATAACTCAAAGGATGAGCAATTAAATAAGCTGTACTTTCAAACAAAACTTCAATCTCAATTAAGCCATTTTCCCGCAGAGTGCGGCCTGTGGAAACTAAATCAACAATTGCCTCGGACATCCCCGTAATTGGCCCTAATTCAACGGAACCATAAAGGGGTACAATTTCGACAGGCATATTCAAATTGTGAAAATGTTCTCTAGCACAGTAGACAAATTTAGAAGCAACTCGACCGTGAGGTGGTAATTCCACAGTCCGCCGATAAGGACTAGATTCTTTCACTGCTACTGATAGGCGACATTGACCAAATTTTAAATCAATTAAGTTAGCAACTTTTGGTTTTTTCTCCCGCAAAACATCATAGCCGACAATCCCAACTTGAGCTTGACCGTATTCTACATAAACGGGTACATCTTGAGCTCTTACCAGTAAAGCTTTAGCTGTATTGGTGGGGTCAGAAATTTGAAGTTGGCGATTAGATGAATCTAGAAAAGCACTGAAGTCTAATCCCACAGATTGTAACAGCCGAATGCTGTCAACTAATAAAGCGCCTTTAGGAAGTGCAAAGGTAAGCATAGGAATTTGTGATGGCAAGTAAGTCAATTTTGGATCGGCGCGATGCCTACGGCTGGCTACGCCTACGCAGCTTAGCGTCAGCAGCTTTTACCGAAACTACAATAACATAGAAGAAGGGACTAGGGGCTAGGGACTAGGGACTAGGGAAAGAGGGGGAGAGGGGGAGATGGGGAGATAGGGAGGATGGGGGAGATGGGGAGGATGGGGAGGATGGGTAATTAGCAATTAGCAATTAGCCATTAGCAATTAGCAATTAGCCATTACCAATTACCAATTACCAATTACAATTAAAAATCTGCATGAAAATTCTATTAGTTGATGATGAAATTGAGCTGACAGACCCTCTAAGTCGAGTGCTAACTCGCGAAGGTTATGAGGTTGATGTGGCTGATAATGGAGCAACAGGAAGTGAGTTTGCTACCCAAGGAAACTACGATTTACTGATTCTAGATTGGATGTTACCAGGAAAAACGGGATTGGCAATTTGTCAAAAATTGCGATCGGAAGGTCGGGCTACACCTGTGTTATTTCTGACTGCAAAAGATACTCTAGACGATCGCGTTCAGGGACTTGATGCAGGTGCTGATGACTATTTGGTGAAACCATTTGAATTGCGGGAGTTGTTGGCAAGAGTTAGAGCTTTGTTGCGGCGACCTTCGATTTTAGAAACAGGTTCGTCGAACTTTTCTGGAGATAGCAACCGTTTGCAGGTTGCCGATTTAGAACTAGATTTTGAAAATCAGTTAGCTTATCGCCGAGGGAGAACAATTGATTTATCAGAAAAAGAATGCCAGCTTTTAGAATATTTGATGCGCCATCCCGGTCAACTATTGACTCACGAACAAATTCACCAATATTTATGGCCAGATGGGGAAAAACCGAGTAGCAATGTATTGGCAGCTCAAATTCGTTTATTGCGTCGAAAGATTGAAGCCGCAGGCGATTTGCCCCTGATTCATACTGTGTATGGTAAGGGATATCGATTAGGAGAAGGAAGCTAGTCTGTTCACGGGACTTACTCACATAGGACTTACGTTCATGGCTCCAGAAACCGGGTTTTTGAGAGAATCTGTGAGTCTAGGCGAAGTATTTTCGTCAAAAAACCCGGTTTCTTTCCGGGCGGCGTTACGTAAATGGTCAAATTTATTAAGTTAATTTTTACTTACTTACTAAGGTGATGATTGTGACTTCTGGGGGACAAAATAACCTTCCCGGTAAATATGTTCCTAAACCACGATTAACATAAAGTAAGTTGCTGCCTACTTGATGCAATCCACTGGCCCATTCCCAATGATTAACTACTCGCTCGCCCATTGAAAAATAAGAGATTCTATGCTTCACTGATTTAGGAATCATACGACTAATTGAGTCTATCCAGATTGATACAGGCCCCAATCCGGGAATGACGATTTGACCGCCGTGAGTATGACCGGATAGTTGCAAATCTATGCGCCACTTTTGCAATTTTTCAGCACTATCGGGATTGTGGGATAAGACAATGCGAGGGATATCTGGATTTATTGATGCCATTGTATCGTCTGGTAGGAAATTCCGATCCCACAAATCCGCTAAACCAACTAATGCTAATTCTGAGCCTAAAGGATAGACTGTTTCATTATATAATACTTGAATTCGGATGTTAGTTAAAGCGTTAGTAACTTCTGTTTTTGCCCCTTGGTAAAAGTAGTCATGGTTGCCAAGTATGGCATAAATTCCGGCGCTACTTTGTAGGTTTTTAAGTTGTTGGACGAGGCCGTGAATGGGTTGGGGTTCATCCGTGATGTAGTCGCCTGTTAAGAGGATTAGGTCTGGTTCTGCTTGGTTAGTGGCGGCGATCGCTTGTTGCAGTAAGCGATCGGATAGTCGTCGGCCGTCGTAGTGGAAGTCTGTAAGCTGTACGAGTTTGGTTCCTGCGAGTTTTGCTGGGAGGTTGGCGATCGCTATGGTTAAGCGTTCGACTCGCAGTTTGCCTGTTAATAACCTGTGCATGAATGTGAGGTTTTTTGACGGGGCCGACTATAGCTTAGCAAACGGGCGGAGAGATGCGCGATCGCTTCTCACTTATCCTGCAACCAATTTGTTAAATCAGCCGCGCTAGAAAAGTCTAATAATGCCTCACCCAAATCCTCTAATTGATCGATAGATAATCTCTGAATTTGTTCTTGTATTTCTAAATCAAGAGTACCAATTCGACGGGTAAGTAGACGTATGATTAGCGATAATTCTCCCTGTTGTATTCCTCGTTGAATCCCTCGCTCAATTCCCTGTTCAATCCCTAGCTGAATTCCCTCTTCCATCCAACTGGTGACAATTTCCATAACTCCCTCCTGTTGCCTTAATTCAAGTTTAGCAAATTCAGTATCAAACTCCTCTTTCTCCTCTGGACTTAACTTGAGGTAAGTATCAATAAATCCAGAAATTAACTGTACTTGTGCTGGATTCAGCCCTAAACTCGATAGTAAGCGCAAAGATGCTAGTTTAACAGTCGGACGTTCCCGATCTAACTTCTGCATTTTAGCCATCAATGCACTTGCTACGGGATTGCGCTGATTCTCAAAATCTCGCCACTGAAGGCGGTTAAGCTGAATGGCGCGATAGTTAAATTCTAATACAATAAAACCGGGAAATTCAACACGATGAAAATTTGGTGCTGCTAGTTTAGGCTCATCGTAGGAATAAATGACGACGGGATATACTGGCACACCATGTTTCTCGTACAGACGGGCAAAGTAGCGAAACATTCGTTTGCCAAACTCTGCTTCAGAACGTGCTTGGTGTTCAAGATGAATGATAAAGTAGGATTCCTGACCTCTAAATTGGGCTTTCACTACTAAATCAGCTTGATATTTCTCCCCAGAGGTGACATCGGTAAATATTTCGGGATTTAGAAACTCCAAGGACTCAGGTTCTAATTCTGCCGAAACATCTGGCAAAAACAGATCCACAAATTCTCTAAAGAAGGTGGAGAGGAGTTCTTTAAATAAACGGTCGTGGTCGATCATAAAATTATGATAACATATCTGGGTGGTAAAATTGTGATGAGATGCGATCGGATCTCACTTATGTTAAAGATAATAAAAAATTCCCCCTTCAAAATAGCAGGGGGTTAGAACGAGCGCAACGACTTAACTCTGTTCAACTGGCGTAGTTTTACTTACTGTCTGACCATCCTCAGAAGATGGGAAAAATTTCTGAGTTACCCCATAAGTTACAATGTGTGATAGCAATCCCATTGGGCCAGCAAACAAAGATAAAGCTAGGGAATGGATAGTCCAAACTCCTGTTCTTTGTCCTTCCCAATAAATCCACCGACCAACAAACAAATCCATCACTAAAAAATGTATCCAGCCCGTTGCTGTAGCTTTTTCATCGGCAAAAAATCGGGCAATATCTGCTAGTTTGGGATTCGAGAGAGCCGCCGCGTTTTCAGGAGTAATAGAACTGATGAACAGATATATATACAGAGCCGCTAACACCACAAATGGGATGAAGGAATTCATAACTTTGCGGGTAATTCCCCAGTTAGGCAATAAAATCATTAATGCCCAGAAGGGTAATACAAAGATGTTCGCGGCGTTGAAAATTTGCTCTGCTGTCATAGCTAGTTGTTGACTCCTGCGAGGAATATAATATTACTAGAGCTGTTAAAAATACTTTACCATGAATGAGCAAGATTTTACAGATTGGTGTTTGAATAAAGGAAATCTTTCCGCAGGGGCTAGATATACTGTGGATTTACTTTTGCAAGTAAGTGAAGTTTCTGACTGCAAGCAAGCTGGGGAATTTTTGGCAAATCTTACAGAACTTAATCTTAAACGTAGTCAAGTTAATGATATTAGCCCTCTTTCCTCTTTGACTAAGCTTACTAAGCTGAATCTGGGTAGTAATTCCATATCAGATATTAGTCCTCTCCAATCTCTGAGTAACCTGACAACACTAATTCTAGATGTCAATCAAATATCAGATATTAGTCATCTGGAATCTCTTACAAATCTTACTGAACTTGTCATTGATACTAATCAAATATCCGATATTAGCCCTCTGACTAAGTTAACTAAGTTAACTACACTTATTCTTTTTGATAATCAAATATCAGATATCAGCCCTCTGGAATCTCTCACAAATTTAACTACTCTCATTCTCTATAATAATCAAATTAATGATATTAGTTCGCTTGCAGGATTAACAAATTTAACTACTCTCTATCTTTATGAAAACCAAATCTCAGATATTAACCCTATTGCCAACCTGAAAAAACTTAAGAATCTACTAATTTTTAGCAATAAAATATCAGACTTGAAGCCGTTGGCATTTCTAACCAATCTTACTAAGCTGGTACTCTTTAATAATCAAATTTTAGATATAGATTCCCTATCTTCTCTGATTAATTTAACTGAGCTTAATCTGGGGAATAATCAAGTATCAGATGTTGGCGCACTTCAATCTTTAACTAATCTTTCTGAGCTTTACCTCTTCAATAATATGATTGATAATATTGCTCCTTTGCAATCTCTAACAAATTTAAGTTGGCTGGATCTATTCAATAACCAAATATCAGATGTAGATCCTCTTCAATCTCTTAGTAATCTGTCTTTTCTCGATCTGCGCCGCAATCCGATCGCGAACAAAGTTTGCCCTGTGAATCCAGCTACTATCTGCCGATTTTAGCTATTTTATTACTTACAAAAATTGCGCTGTCTGGCCCGGCGATAGCAATGTGTTAGCACATATAATACCAGAGGCGGCAACAGCAGGAACGCCAATTCCCGGCATAGTGCTATCACCGACGCAGTATAAACCGCTGATGGGGGTGTGGGGCCCTGGAAATGTGCCTTTACCGGCGGCGATCGCGGGCCCGTAAGTTCCTTGATAGCGCCGCAAGAAACGGGCGTGAGTTAGGGGCGTGCCAATCATTTCTAGGACTATGCGCGATCGCACATCTGGTATAATTTTTTCTAAGGCTTGGAATAGAGACTGCGATCGCTCACATTTTCTCTGTTGATAAAATTCGTCCCGTTTCCAGTCTGCAAAGGGTTCCAGGGTGTAAGCGTGAATGGCATGATGTCCAGGCGGGGCCAGGTTTGCATCCCAAACTGAAGGAATTGAGATCATGCAAGTGTTCCCAGGTGCGGCGATATCCACGTCGCGATCGCGGACAACTACGTGATGGCCCGTCAAACCCTCCAACCCATCTGCCCGAATGCCCAGATGCAGGTGCATGAAACTGTCTACAGCGGGCGTTGCTAGGGCCTTCTGGCGGTAAGAAGCGGGCAAATCTGGCGATCGCAACAATTTAGTGCAAGTATCCCAAATCGTCGCATTCGAGATGACAATCGGTGCTTTGAGGATTTCACCGCCGCGCAATCGGACTCCCGTAACTTTGCCCGATTCTACCAAAATTTGCTCTACGTGAGCGTTTAAGCGCAATTTTCCGCCCCAACGGGTTAAACCTCTGACCAAAGCATCAACGATCGCAGCACTCCCACCGATGGGATACTCTATTATAGACCGCGATCGCTCCCCAAACATAAAAGCTATCTCTGGCGCGATCGTCCCCTCCGCCTTCAAACCCGATAGCAGAAAGCATTCTACATCAATTAACCGCCGCACCCAAGGATCGCGCACCTCCCGATCCGCCAACTGTCCAACGGAATTGCCGATCGCACCTATAACTGGCAATAACTTCAATAAAGACGGCCAATATCGGGTCAATAACAGGGGAATTAATTGCCAATCGGCCCGCAGCGCGATCGCTGGAATCCCTTCTAAAGCGTCGTAAATAGTTAACAAACTTTGTTGAAATTGCTCTAATTCCCTCGCGCCTTCAGGTGTAAACTCAGCCACAGCTTGTAAATAGCGATCGCTATTCCCATAAACTGGCAAACTTCCCTCTGGAAAATGATAATATCCCAGCGGATCGTAGGCGATCGCATCCACAGATTCTCCCAAAATATCCAACACTTGGCGCAAAGGATTGCGCGAATTGCGATCGGTCAAACCGCAGTAAAACGAAGGGCCAGAATCAAAGTGAAAACCTTGACGCGAGAAACTATGGGCCGCGCCACCAGCAATTGTATGACTTTCGCAGGCGATCGCGCGTTTCCCGCACCTCGCCAGCATCGCCGCAGCGACTAATCCACCAATACCACTACCAATCGCGATCGCATCAAAATCTTCCATCAATCAAAACCTTTGAGATTTAATATCTAAGTAAATCCACCTAAGAGGACTAATGAATTTGATAGTTTTCTTCAGTCCTCTTCAGAGGACTTAAGCTTTGAGACAGGGGTTAAAACCCCTGTCTGACTGAGAATTTGACGTTAAGTTGACACCAATCCCCTCTTCCTTCTTCCTTCTTCCTTCTTCCCTCTTCCTTCTTCCTTCTTCCTTCTCCTTACCACTTACACAGCCAGTGTAACAATTAAGGGGTGACACGCAGAATTGTCCTCCGTACCCCTGCATTTAAGCCTCCATGTACCTCTACTCCCTTGTTACCGAGGAAAACCTGCTATAATCTTATAATTTAGTGCCTATTCTTACCCGTGCATTTTCCCAGGAGGCAACCATGAACGCTTTATCTATTTTAGATGAAGTTGTTAGCATACTCGAAAATGATGTTAACGCCCAGCGCATCAAAAGATTAATACTGTTTGCCTGCAAAGAGATCTGGGAAAACGATTCAAGCGTCCTCGAACGTACCGATCTGCGTGAAATCATCCGCAACTTATGTATCAAATATAGTCAAGTAGAAGATATTGAAGCTGTCTTAAATAGTATTGTTTCCAAAGTCAACAAAAAGACAGAATATGCTTTAATCGCGACTACAATTATTACTCAAATCACCAGACTATACACAGAAGAAGACACAGAAGTTGAAACCACCCTATCCAACTCTTTCGCCTTTCAAGTCCCCACATATTTTGTAGAGCCTTTAAATTCTCCCCAGCCAACAGAAACAGAAGAAGAACAACTCGATAATCCCGGCTATCTATTTGATGTCCGGCAGAAAATTCTACAACAGACAAACCCTCTTCGCGCTAAAATTCTAATTTTTTCTACACTTTACCATGAATTTAGCTTCAGCGAGCGAGATTGGTCGCTGTTGAAAACACAAGAACTAGACCACTTATTGCGCCAACTCCTTAATGCTTGTCCCACCCTTACAGAACTCGAATCTCAATTATATAGAACCGCCAACAAACTCGATAATTCTGATGAAAATGCCCAAGCTGCCAGCGTCATTATCCAAGCTATGACAAATTGTTATCTACAGGAAAAACAAGAACCAGATCCAGATGAAAGTATTAACGATCGAGGATATGAAGATACCCACTTAATGAATAACATTTTTCAAGAAACCACACTGACTAACGATGTCGGTTATTTCGAGGACGGCGAGATTACAATGATGGGTCAAGCTGCTGCGGGCAATTTTTATTATAATCCCCAAGCAAGTCAACTATGGCCAGCCCATACAATCTTTTCTCCGGGAGACGATACCCAAACAAGCGACCCCGATGCCACTTGTGAATTAAGCCCACCGCCCCTAACAACCTATCACGTTTCGGAACCAGTAGAAACTGATGAAGATTCCCATCACAGTGCAGCGGCGGCGCTCAATATTACCGACTCCATCAAACAAAAATTGGAGGTAGAAGAAGAGATTAAAGCATTAGTTACTGAAAGTAGTAATATCATAATGACTACAGTAGAAAGGACACTTAGTGAGTTAGAAGTTGCCTTAGACAGACAAGTTGCCCACCAAAATACAGAGGAACAATTAGTTCAAAAATATAAAGCCCTTAGAGATTTTATTGGCAATGTTGAGGGATTCACTTCTAAATTAATGCAAATTTTGAGTCAATTAGAGTCAGCCGAAAGACAGCGCCTCAATCTTCATACCCCTCATCCTAATTCTTCTGAAAAAGAGCCGCAAAACTCGAATCATGGTAAGATAAATCAGCAAAGACTTGTGGAACTAGCAAGGCAGGGCAACCCCAAGGCGATCGCAGTTTTGCTGAATCAATTTTTACAGCCGAAAGGCATTAATGCTATGGCGATTTTAAGAGAAGGTTGCTTTCACATAGTCCTCGAATCTGCCCAAGTACCAAATAAAGAAGTAACAGCCAAATTTGTACAGAATAAGCTGGCAAGTTTGAAATCAAAATCTATCACTCATGTCAAGGTTCATGGCCGCCAATCAGGGAACAAGTCCGTCGCTTGGACTCAAGAAGTTCTTAATCCCAGCAATTGAAAAAACTAGCTTTTTTGCCCAAAAATAATCAAGCACTACTTATGAATCCTGGCGAACTTTTGAGGAGATATACAGCAGGAGAATTAGATTTCAAAGGTATAAATCTCAGGGGCGTACACCTGAGCGGTGCAGACTTAATTGGCGTTAATTTAAGCGGTGCAGACCTTCATGGTGCCAACCTAATGATGGCATACTTGAGCCGAATTAATTTTCAGCGTGCAAATTTAATTAACGCCAAGCTTTGTGGTGCTAATTTAAATCAGGCAAATTTGAGCAACGCCAATCTTGCTGATGCCGATTTACACGGTGCTAGTTTACAAGGCGCAGACTTTCGCAAAGCTAACATATCTTTGGCAATTTTGCTCGATGCAAACTTGACTGATGCTGATATGCGAGGAGTCAATTTACAAGGTGCAGACTTACGCGGTGCGTGTTTGCGAGGGGCAAATTTACGATACGAAAGGCGAGTTTTTGAGGCTGTAAATTTGCGAGGTGCAAATCTACGAGATGCAGATTTACGAGGTGTAAATCTAACTAATGCCGATTTGAGTAAAGCCGATCTTACTGGTGCTAACCTCAGTGAAACTGTACTCCGCGAGGCAAATTTAAGTCAAGTAAATCTCAGTAAAGCAGTCCTAGAAGGTGCATTTCTAACTGAAGCTAATTTAACTCAAGCAAATCTCTCTCGCGCCATCATGACTAATGCCAAAATGGAGAGAGCAGTATTAATAGATGCAGAAATGGCTGGTGTAAAATTACACGGTGCATTCCTACCTGATGCTAAACTTCATAAAGCTAATTTGAGTGAGGCTGACCTCAGTAGAACTAACTTAATAAGGGCCGATCTCAGTAGAGCTAATTTGAGTCAGGCTAATTTGAATGAGGCTGATTTAACTGATGCTTATTTGGCGAAGATAGACTTGCGCGATGCGATATTGAATCGTGCAAATCTTACGAGGGCAGATTTAAGCACTGCTAATTTAATGGGCGTACAGTTGCGCGGTGCAACAATGCCTAATGGGGAGATTCACGATTAATGCAAGGAAGAAGGAAGAAAGAAGAGGGAATTCAGTTTATTTTAGGTGCAGCGTATATTATACTATCGAGTAAAATCATTATCCTAAAGCATCCTAACGTTCAGACATCGTTTGTTCATGGGGTAAAGCCGGGATACGGACAAAATAGGACACGATGTAAAGAGATGTAACGAAACCGCCACTCCCAGCCAGATTTGTTGAAGCAAGCACAAAAAGTAAGAAGCCTGCCAATTATACAATAGAGCGTTTATGTAGCCTTGATTGTGGAAGCGTTCGCCGCCCGTTACCCAATCACACTCACAAACCATCTAGAGAGTAGTGCTACTACTCTCTACTTAAGCTCACAAGCGATTAAAAAACTTAACCTGACTATATATTTTATCAACCAGTATTATTTACTTTTTTCTGACCAGCTACTAATATGTTTAAAGCGTCTCTAGCAACTTCCTCAGCTCGCAAAGAAGTTACTTTTTGATATCGCAGAGTAGTCTGGATGTTCTCATGACCCATCAAAGCTCGCAACTCTTCAAGAGCCATTAACCCTACTCGTTCAGTAGCAAACGTATGCCGCAAATCGTGGAGGCGGATTCCTTGCAAAATAGGACTTTTTTGTGTAAAACTTTGCCAGCAACAATAAACTTGTTGATAGCTCAATCTCGTCACCCTTTGATTAAAAGGATTTTGTGCAGTAAACAGAGCTGGTGTCCCCAAATCCCGATAATATTTAATATAATTATTCACAATAGAAGCTGCATCTTCGCTATAAAAACACCATCGTAGCTTCTTCCCCTTTCCCATCACCTGAAACTTCTGTAATTGTAAATCAATTCCCTCTAAATCTAAGGTAAGAAGCTCACCAATCCTAGCTCCTGTTCGATGAAGCAGGCGGACAATAGCGTGCAATCGGACATCTGGCACGAGCAGTTCATATAAAATACTCAGTT
This sequence comes from Kamptonema formosum PCC 6407, assembly GCF_000332155.1. Taxonomy (GTDB): domain Bacteria; phylum Cyanobacteriota; class Cyanobacteriia; order Cyanobacteriales; family Microcoleaceae; genus Kamptonema; species Kamptonema formosum. The sequence continues at coordinate 292,050 of NZ_KB235903.1, forward strand.
GTTCCGCACTCAAATAGCGAATCACTGCGTCGGTACTACATTCCCCCTTTTCTGGGTCAAGCTTGCGCTGCTTCAAACCAGCAATCGGGTTAACTGTAAGATAGCCTTGTTCAACTCCAAAATTCAACAAAGCCTGAATAATAGCTTGATGGCGGTGGTGAGTAGTAATTGACAAATGAGTTAAACTTCTTAAATAGTCCAATACTAGCTGTCGGCTAATAATTTCTATCGGCAATCGACCCCACTGACCCAGCAGAGGCATCAAAGTTGACTCATAAGAACGCTGCGTACTTAGACTCAACCCTGGACGGTCTAAAAACTCCCTTGCCAATCTTGCTAATGTAACAGTCAATTGAACAACTTCCTGAAAACTTGTGCATCCTTTGAATTTTCTAGCTGTACACTTATTATCAGGAAAACTTACATATTTTTATGTACACTCTTGACCCGGTTTGGACGCTACACCGTGCTAAATATTGCCTGAACTGCGGCACTCATTTGCGGCATCAATGCCGGAGTTGCGGTGAAACGTTCGCTTCCTTCAAACACAAATTTTGCCCTCACTGTGGCACATCTTATAGAGAATAAGTCCCCAGGCAATTAGCCATCAATCCCCGCCGAGTTACTATCACTTTCACCAACTTCTTCACACAATCAAGTGGCATCAATAGAACGCACCGCTTACCCTCGCTTCAAACGCTATTTCACACCCAAAGAACTAGCATCCATTTACACACCGACTCCATCAGAAATTGCCTTTGGCACTTCAACGACACAAGGGGAATCTCACTACTACAACTTGATGGTTTTACTCAAAACCTTTCAGCGACTCGGCTATTTTCCCAAACTCTCAGAAATCCCCCCTAGCATCTCCAACCACATTCGCGTCACCCTAAATTTGCCACAGGAAATTGCTTTGGGCTACGGGCAGTCCAGAACCCTGTACCGCCATTGCCGCGCTATCCGTGAGTACCTAAACGTCATTCCTTTTAACCAAACCGCTCACAATTTTATTATGCAGGTGGTCTCTGAAACTGCCCAAGTCATGGACAACCCTGCGGACTTAATCAATGTTGCCCTTGAAGAATTAATAAAACAGCGCTATGAACTACCCGGCTTTAGAACCTTAGACAAGTTAGTGCTCCGAGTCAGGAATTTAGTTAATCAACAACTATTTTCTGTAGCCAGCAATGGACTCTGTGAGCAAAAAAAGCAATATTTAGACAGCCTCTTAGACAACTATCCCGTCCAGCAGCGCAGCCCTTACAATGACCTCAAGCAATTGCCCAAGCGCCCTACTCGCAACCACCTCAATGATTTACTTGCTCATCTAACTTGGTTGGAATCACTGGGTGAAGTTAAGCCAGATATTATGCACATCACAATTGCTAAAATTCAGCACTTTGCAGCAGAAGCAAGGGCATTGGATGCCAGCGAAGTTAGAGAATTTAATCAACCGAAACGGCTAACTCTCCTGCTGTGTTTAATTTACTCAGCTCAGGTACAAGCCAGAGATAATTTAGTGGAGATGTTCCTCAAACAGATGCGGAGCATCCATACAAAAGCTAAAGCTGAATTGGAGTTACTGCGACAGCAGCAGCAAGAAAGAATAGAAAAATTAGTGAGTGTCTTTACTGATGTACTTCAAGTGTTTGTTGATGAACCGCCGGCATTAGAGACAGTCGCGCAAGTAAAAAATGTCTTCGCAGCGAGAGGGGGCGCGCAGCAATTGTTGAATGAGTGCGAAGCCGTGAATGCCTACAAGGGCAATAACTATTTGCCTTTATTATGGCGATTTTATAAAACTTATCGTAGTAGTTTCTTTCGGTTGATTAGTGCCCTTAAGTTAGACTCTACCAGTCAGGATGATACTTTAATAAAAGCTCTGGAGTTTTTGCAACTAAATTCTCAGCGACGGGGGGAGTGGCTGTCGTCGAATGTAGATGTTACTTTTGCTTCTGCTCAATGGCAAAAGCTGCTATGGGTGCAGCGAGAAAAGCAAATATTTTTAGCACGGCTCATGCTGATACTCAGGGACAGTCAACGCCGGTATTTGCTTTGGCTTATTTGTTGGGGATTAAGTTGATGCCTCGGATTCGCAATTGGCAGGATTTGACGTTTTTTCGCCCTGGAAAAGAGGCGATTTACGAACATATTGAGGAGTTGTTTAAGGATGCAATTGATTGGGAGCGGATTGTGACGCACTGGCAAGATTTGCTACGGGTGGTGCTTTCAATTCAAGCAGGGAAGGTTTCTTCGGTGATGCTGTTGCGAAGGTTGGGGAATTATAGCCGCAAGAATCGGCTTTATCAAGCTTTTCAGGAGCTGGGACGGGTGGTGCGGACGGTGTTTTTATTGCAGTATATTTCTGATATACAGTTGCGTCAAGAAATTACGGCTGCTACGAATAAGGTGGAGGCTTATCATGGTTTTTCTAAATGGTTTTTCTTTGGGGGAGAAGGGGTAGTTGCTAATAATGACCCAGTGGAGCAGGAGAAGATTATTAAGTATAACGATTTGATTGCGAATGCGGTGATTTTTCACAACGCGGTGGATTTAACTGAGGTTTTGCGTCGTTTGAAGCGGGAGGGTTATGTGGTGATGCGAAATGATGTGGCGGCGTTGAGTCCGTACCGAACCTCTCACATCAAGCGCTTTGGAGATTACCTGTTGGACTTGGAGCATTTACCCCCGGCGTTGGATGAGGGGATGGTCTTGGAACTTTGAGCAGTAGATGGGAGTGGAGTGATTTCAGGGATAACGGGATTGTTACATCTCTTTACATTTTGGTTGGTGACAGCTCGTATTCATTCTTACCCTCTATTTTAGATTAGATAGGCTTTTCACTTGTTCGGCTTGCTTAAATAAATCTGGCTAGGAGTTTGGGTTTCGTTACATTTCTTTACATCGTGTCCTATTTTGTCCGTATCCCGGCTTTACGCCTTCATTATCTCCGAAAGTGACATCTTCATATAAAGCATCTATGCTAGTGCGAAAGTCGATGCTTGTTAGGTGAATTTCACTGCCTGGAAAGTAGAATTGTAATACCCAAAATCCCTCGGTGTTGCGGCGGAAGCAGTCTAAACGTTGGCGCTTTTGGCTAATTAAAACGTATTCTTGGAGGGTTTCTAATTGTTGATAGTCGGCAAATTTGTCACCGCGATCGAAAGCTTCTGTGGTTGGTGATAAAACTTCGACAATTAAACAAGGATATTTTTTATGATTTGTCAATGCTCGATCTCTGGCATCACAAGTTACTATCACATCAGGATAGTAATAGATATTAGCCGTATCTATTTGGGCTTTCATGTCAGCCATATAGACGCGGCAACCTGTCCCTCGCACATGATTTCTTAACAGGGCAAATAAGTTTCCGGCGATGGTAACATGAGCATCACTAGCGCCTGCCATTGCGTACATTTGTCCGTCAATATATTCGTGTTTGATGGGGCTGAGTTCTTCTCCTGCTAGATAATCTTCAGGAGAAATGTAATTTTGGGTTTGATTCGCTATCATTGTTTTGAAAATGCAGCTACTATATGATTATATCATTCTCAGTCGGTAAAAAATCAGGATTAAGAACTTCTTCTCCAGTAAAGGGAGACTCTGGGGGAAATATCTCAATAGATAAACCTGTTTCATCTGCGGCTAGTTCTCTGGCATCTTGATAAGATTCATTAAAAATCTCTTCAAAAAAACGGTATAAACTCGGACTGGTTTTGAAGGTATCTCGGATGCGTTTACGATGTTCACGAATAGTGTACACCCAACTATTTGTTTGTTTTTCCGGCTGATATTTATACTTAAGTAAGTGCATTAAAAGTACCCGCAAATTACTTTTTAAAGCATTTTTATCGTTTCTCCCCATACTTTCCAATTCTTCTAGTAAGTTCTCTAAATCTATTTCGGCAAATTTTCCCTCTCTTAATAAGTTGATAGTTGTCTGTAACCACAGATAAAAATCCTGTTCATAAAGGGATGTTATTGCAGTTGTCATTGATTGGATAGTTGTCATTTTGTTTGACTCCCTTTCTCTTCTCTATACATAAGCCTAACATATTCCATCTGTTATTTCTCAGCCATTCATTGACAAAAACTTGAACCTCAATTCAAAGCGGTTGAAACCGCGTCTACACACACGAAACCCGCCTGCGCGGGTTGAAATTCTATAGTCTGCGCAGGCGGAAGAAAGTTTGTGTAGCCGCGAATTCCATTCGCCAGGAGTTAATAACAACCACCCATCAAAACAAAAAGTACCTCTGTGCCATTGGCAAAATAGTTGCCGGTTCACAAGTTAATAATTCCCCATCGGCCCTCACTTCATAAGTTTCTGAATCTACCTCCATTTGAGGCAAAGCATCATTCAGTTTCATATCTCTTTTAGTGATTTGTCGCGTCCCCGAAACAGCTAAAGTTTGCTTTTGCAAACCTAACTGTTTAGCAATATCATTTTCTAGGCCAGCTTGAGAAACAAAAGTAAAAGAAGTTGCGGCTAGAGCACCGCCAAAACTGCCAAACATTGGCCGAGAATGAACGGGTTGAGGTGTAGGAATACTAGCATTAGCATCTCCCATTTGGGAATATGCGATCGCACCTCCCTTAATCACGATTTCTGGTTTCACACCAAAAAATGCCGGTCGCCACAAACACAAATCTGCTAATTTCCCCTCTTCTACAGAACCAACGTACTGAGAAATACCGTGAGTAATTGCCGGATTAATTGTATATTTAGCAATATATCGCTTAGCCCGAAAATTATCATTAACCCCCCCTGTTTCCCCCCCTTGGTAAGGGGGGGTTAATAAATATGTTTCCCCCCCTTGGTAAGGGGGAGTTAAGTCTGTTCCCCCCCCTTGGTAAGGGGGGGTTAGGGGGGGTAAATGTCCCCGCTGAACTTTCATTTTGTGTGCTGTTTGCCAAGTACGAACAATCACTTCTCCGACTCTTCCCATCGCCTGAGAATCCGAAGAAATCATGCTAAATGCGCCCAAGTCGTGCAAAATATCCTCAGCAGCAATTGTTTCTCTTCTAATTCTTGATTCAGCAAAGGCAACATCTTCAGGGATGCCTCGATCTAAGTGGTGACACACCATCAACATATCTAAATGTTCTTCCAATGTGTTAACAGTGTAGGGACGAGTAGGGTTAGTTGATGATGGTAAAACATTGGCTTGACCACACACTTTAATAATATCGGGTGCGTGTCCGCCGCCTGCACCTTCGGTGTGATAAGTATGAATTGCCCGATTTTTAAAAGCGGCAATTGTTGCTTCCACAAATCCTGCTTCATTGAGTGTATCGGTGTGAATTGCTACTTGTACGTCGTACTCGTCAGCAACACTTAAACAAGTGTCAATTGTGGCGGGTGTCGTTCCCCAATCTTCGTGCAATTTTAAACCCATTGCACCGGCATTAATTTGTTCAATTAATCCTTGAGGTTGACTGCTATTTCCTTTGCCTAAAAATCCGATATTCATGGGGAAAGCATCTGCCGCTTGCAACATTCGGTAAATGTGCCAAGGGCCGGGGGTGCAAGTCGTCGCATTTGTGCCTGTTGCGGGGCCGGTGCCGCCGCCGATCATCGTGGTAATTCCTGATGCGATCGCGACTTCGATTTGTTGAGGACAAATAAAGTGGATGTGGCTGTCAATTCCTCCCGCAGTCAGGATCGTTCCTTCGCCGGCAATGACTTCTGTGCCGGGGCCGATAATGATATCTACGTTGTCTTGAATGTAGGGGTTTCCGGCTTTACCAATTTTCTCAATTTTGCCATTTTTAATGCCAATATCTGCTTTAACAATTCCCCACCAATCTAAGATTAAAGCATTAGTAATTACGGTGTCAACGGCTCCGTCAGCGTTAGAAATGGGGGATTGTCCCATGCCATCTCTGATGACTTTACCTCCGCCAAATTTGACTTCATCCCCGTAGGTGGTGAGGTCTTGTTCTACTTCAATAAATAATTCTGTGTCTGCTAGGCGGACGCGATCGCCTGTGGTTGGGCCAAAGGTTTCTGCGTAGGCGCGGCGATTCATTCTATAACTCATATTAATGCACTCCTCATTTCATTTAATTGGGTCACAAAGTGGTTAACCTGTTCTTCTGTTTTAAAGAATCCTTCCCCAACTGAACCAGACCTATCATCTTGCCCTATTTGTTCATAGTTAGGTAACAAAGCAATTAACTTTTCCCGATCAACTTTCAAATAACTTGAAAGTCTATCTGTGTACACCTTAAATTTTAGGCCATCATTAGAATTGCTTTCAGTTAGCAAAAGATTTAAGATGGCTTGGCTATTTTTACCAGTCCCCCTTAATGCCAGACCTTTTGTTGTTGTATTCATCCAAAATATCTTTGGGATAAGTTCTTTGTAAAGTAGCCTATACACTTCTCCAATTTCATTGCTATCTGCTATCTCAGCTAATTCCTTTTTCGTTAAATAAAGATTTCTTTTTGATGTATTTACCAGCTTTCTTTCAATATCCATCAAGAATTTTCTTGCTAGTAATTCTTTGCCATTCGAGTCACGGAAATACTGGAATGTTGCCACATTAATTCTCACACCATAGGTTTCTGATAAGTATTGAATAATCCTTTCAGAACTACGATCTATCTGTGCAGCTACAATTATGATGTTGTGCTGAACATTCAAGGCATCAGGTAACTCCGAGTTAAATCGATCGCGGAAAGCATTTTCTAAATTAGTACCATTTTTAGTGAACAGATAACTATTGGCAATTTCTGTAACTCTATCGTTTGACAAATCCTTAACCCATGAAGCATAATCCAAGGCTTGTGCTGTTACTTCTCTTTCTGTTTTGTCCTTCTTTAACTCAACAATGACCAAATCTCCGTTTCTATCTATACATAAAAGGTCAAGTTTTCCACCATGATCGGTAATCACTTGCCTGCCAATCACCAAGAGATCGTCTGCTAGGATTGAGATATCATTATCGAGCCAGGTTTCTAAACGAGATTCTAAGTCTAATTTAGATTGATTAATCTCATTTAATTGATCCTTTGATATTTCCCACAGTCTAATTTGATCTGGCATATCGAAATTACACTCCTACTAATCATTTATTTTTAAATTGGTAAAAGTCTCATCCATCTAATTGACCGTTAATTTTACCATTAAACCCATAAACTTGACGACTCCCAACAAAAGGCACTAAATTAACTTCTCGCTCATCTCCCGGTTCAAATCTAACTGCTGTCCCGGCGGGAATATCTAAACGCATTCCTTTAGCCAAATCTCTGTCAAATTCTAAAGCTTCATTCACTTCAAAAAAATGATAGTGAGAACCGATTTGGATGGGACGATCGCCTGTATTAGCTACCATCACTCGCACAACAGAACGACCTGCATTCAGTTCAATTTCCCCATCCGCAACAATCATTTCACCGGGAATCATAATCAAGCTCCTTATATTTATTATCGAATTGGATCGTGGACGGTGACAAGTTTTGTGCCATCGGGAAATGTGGCTTCAACTTGTACTTCATGTACCATTTCTGCAATGCCTTCCATCACATCTTCCCGCGTTAAAAGAGTTGTACCATAACTCATTAAATCGGCGACAGTGCGACCATCTCTTGCACCTTCTAAAATGGCAGCAGAAATATAGGCAATCGCTTCTGGATAGTTCAATTTTACACCTCTTTCCTTACGTCGCTCTGCTAACAAAGCAGCCGTGAAAATCAGTAATTTGTCTTTTTCTTGTGGTGTTAGTTGCATCTTTATTACTCCGATGGAATTATTTTCTCAAGTTCGGCTATTAACGGCGGTAAATCATCCGTAAGTGTCTTCCATACTACATCGAGTTTAATATCGAAATAGCCGTGAATCAGACGATTTCTCATGCCAATGATTTGTGGCCAGGGAAGTTGTGGTAATTCGGCCTGACGCTCTCTTGTAATATTAGCAGCAGCCTCACCGATTATTTCAATACATTTGACCAAAGATAGTGTTAGCATCCGGTCGGTGTCCAGGTCACTTCTGGTTCTGTTTTCGGCAAATGAAATAGCCTCTTTTGCTGCATCCAGCATATGAAGCAAACGAGTCTCATTATCTATAAACATATATTACCTCTGCTGAATTAACAACTTTTTCTCGGAAATAGCGGCTCAATTCCTCCGCAGTTCGCAAATCCACTTTTCGCCCCAATATTTCAGTTAGCTCAATTTCCATTCCTGCTAACCCAAAAAAACCGGGGCATTTCTCTTGCATAAATTCTACCAGCACATCAACATCACTATCTGGTCTAAAATCGCTCCGTAAAACTGAGCCAAAAAGTGATAGTTTACTAATGTGGTTTCTCTGGCAAAAATCAGCGATCTTATCCTCACTAATCTTGATCGGAAGTTGCTGGTATTTTTCTTGGGATACTATTTGCATATTGTTGTAATCAATAATTATCTGATGATATTATATCATCTAGTTCTTGACATTAATTAAACCTTGTGCCAGAATCTAAAAACATAATGCTAACTTGGCCATACTCTTGGCAAACAAACGGGGCGATCGCGCATTTCCAGCCGCAGCAATTGCCAAACCGCAATAAACCAACGTCTCGCCTCAGCAGTTGATGAACCGCGATATCGGCACAATAAGCCATCTGTAAGGCGCGTCACCCCTACGGATGGCTGAGTTCTGACACCATCACCGTCATCGGCAAGGCGAGTATTTTGCCACAGCGATCGCTCCCCCTGGCTAAGCCTACGCACCTTTTCCACTATCTCCGTAGTTGCGGGTTCCCCTACCCAAGCGAGGCTGGCCGCTACAGGGTGTCCCCCTAAGCCATGCTCGCTTTCGAGCATTTCTTCACCCTTGAGTAATTGCCTGTCAATCCACAGAGGACGACCTTGCTGCCAGACTTCAACGTGCGATCGCCACTCTCCCGACACAAATCTTTCCCCCCTAGCACTGCGCCCAAATCGCGTAATTTCCCACAGCAACAAGCTTGCTCCTAGCTCTAATTCTATCCGCAAATCTTGGCGGTAAATCGCCCCAGCAAATACAATTGTTTCCTGCGGCAACCATTCTAAATTAGCATTCGCAGCCAGCTTTATTCTAATACTTTGTCTAGCTTCTAAACCGCTACTGCGATAAATCTTACCAGCGGCGGCAGTAGTTATTAAAGTTTTAGCATCCGCTTCTAACTGGAAATTCATCGAAAGGCTATCCCCTCCCACAACTCCTCCAGCCGTATGCAAAATTACGCTGTGACAAACCTCTTTTCCTTCAGGATAAAACGGACGTTGCACCTTTAACGGCGCTTGTACTTGATTGCGAATAATTTGAGTAGCACCCTGGCGATACCCATAGACTAAATCAAGATGGCCGTGCCATCCCTCAACCAATTTATTAACAGCCTGTCCGACTAAATTTTCAGTCATCAATTATTTAGAGTTTTAAAAGAGCGAATATCAATCATCTACCAATAGAGTTCACTTAAGATTGTCATTGCGAGGAACGAAGCAATCTGGGTGTCTATTTTTTATGGATTTTCCCTCTTGGTATCTCCGAGCTGAACTGTATTGACCAATATACCATAACTGCTCTATCACAATTGTAAAATTTATCTATAGCGCGTCTAAATAAGTTTTATAACCCACTTACTTCTTTAGCTAATACTTGATTTTGGAAAAAGCCAAAGGCAAGCAATTTAGATTGATATTTATGTAATGATAATCATTATCTCAAACAATCTTATTTATAATTAAACTTATTTTGTAAAAAAAGTTACATTTATCAACTTTAAAATCGGCAAAGATGCCCATACAATGTAAAAATCACTAATTAAAGGGGTGCAGACTATGCCTCAAGTTCTCTTCAAAGTTGACTTGACTAAACCAATGTCCGAACAGGAATTAGTGGGTCATAATCGGTGGCATCCAGATATTCCAGCAGTTGCTTCTGTTAATCCTGGTGACGTATTTCGCATCGAATGTAAAGACTGGACAGACGGGCAAATTAAAAATGATGATAATCCCGATGACATTCGCGATGTAGACTTAACAGTAGTTCACGTTTTGAGCGGGCCAATTTACGTTAACGGCGCACAACCTGGGGATATTCTTGTTGTCGATCTCCTTGATATTGGAGCTTTACAAGGAGATGAATGGGGATTTACAGGGATTTTTGCTAAAGAGAATGGGGGCGGATTCTTAACCGAACATTTTCCAACTGCTGCTAAAGCAATTTGGGATTTACAGGGGATTTATACCAGTTCGCGACACATTCCTAATGTCCGATTTGCAGGCATTACTCATCCTGGTTTAATCGGCTGTGCTCCTTCTCAAGAATTGCTAAATACATGGAATCGCCGGGAATCCGAACTGGTAGCAACAAATCCCGATAGAGTACCGCCTTTAGCAGCGCTTCCTAACCCCCAAAATGCAGTTTTGGGATCGTTAAAAGGTGCGGAATTTGAAAGAGTAGCCGCAGAAGCCGCACGGACTGTTCCCCCACGCGAACACGGCGGTAATTGTGATATTAAAAACCTGTCGCGAGGTTCCCGAATTTACTTCCCAGTTTATGTAGAAGGCGCGAAACTTTCAATGGGAGATATTCACTTTTCTCAAGGAGATGGCGAGATTTCCTTCTGCGGTGCAATTGAAATGTCTGGCTATATTGACCTCCACGTTGATATCATCAAAGGTGGCATGGAAAAATACGGGATGGTCAACCCAATTTTCAAACCGGGCCCGGTGGAACCCCGCTACTCTGAATACCTAGTTTTTGAAGGTATTTCTGTTGATGAATTTACGGGTCAGCAGTATTATATGGATGCCCATGTTGCTTATCGGCGAGCTTGTTTGAATGCCATAGAATATCTGAAAAAATTTGGCTTTACTGGCGAACAAGCATATCTGTTGTTAAGCTGCGCTCCTGTTGAAGGTAGAATTAGTGGTATAGTTGATATTCCCAATGCTTGCTGTACTATTGCTATCCCGACGGAAATTTTTAACATGGATATTTTGCCGTCTTAATTAGTAGTAAAAACACGGCAAACGTAACGCCGTCCTCTGGGCGAGTAAATCGACCACCCAGAGGGCGGCGTTACGAGGAAATTTTGTGAATCATTAAACTTTTAACATCCTAAATCTCAAAGTCAAAATAAATATGCCTCTTTACGATTTTCGCTGTGAAACTTGCGGTCTATTTGAGAAATGGCGGGCTCTTGCAGAAGTAGATAGTCCTGTGGTTTGTCCTACCTGCGAAACGGTTGCTAAACGTATCTTTTCGCCACCGATGATTTTAACTGGAAAGTTGAGATTGAAAGCTGAGGAAAATAAGGAACCGCAAGTGATTAAGCGTTCTGAGGAACCAAAACCGCAGGGGAATCGCGAACACCGAGGGGGACGACCTTGGATGATTGGTCACTGATGGTTAGGGGTGCGATTTAGAGCAAAAGCCCTTTACTGAAGATGTTAAGGCAAAACTTAATCATTGCATTGACAAAATAGGGGAGAATTAAGTTGCGATCGCACACTCGATTAGCCAGTCAAACTAATAACTCCCTTCATTAACACATCAGCCTTGTTATGTCAATCAAAAAAATACTTTCTATAGTTCTGTTAGTCTTTATTCCCATTTCCATAGCCGCTGACCTTTTACATTGGGGTACCCTCACAGTTTTCATCACATCTGCCTTAGCCATCGTCCCCCTTGCCATTTGGTTAAGCACTGCAACCGAAGAAGTTGCCATCACCACAGGCCCTTCTATTGGCGGTTTATTAAATGCAGTCTTTGGCAATGCTACCGAATTAATTATCGCCTTAGTTGCCTTAAAAGCAGGCTTAGTTGACATTGTTAAAGCCAGCATTACCGGAACTATTATCAGTAACTTACTCCTGGTTATGGGACTTTCAATGCTATTAGGAGGAATCCGCTACAAAGAACAAGAATTTAAGCCAATTATCGCCCGCGTGAATGGTTCCACTATGACTCTAGCCGTGATTGCCATTCTGTTACCGACAATGGTAATCTATACTTCAAATGGAGTAGAGCCATCAGCTATTCGCAATCTATCGCTAATAGCAGCAATTGTGTTAATTACAGTTTATGGTTTAACGCTGCTATTTTCCTTGAAAACTCACAGCTATCTTTACGAAGTCGGATTAGTAGAATTAGAATCAGAAAATCATCACGATGGCGCTACAGAATCCGCAGAACATAAACCCAATTTGTGGCTGTGGGTTGGGGTTTTAGTAATATCAACAATTGCCGTAGCCTTTGAATCAGAAATCTTTGTCGGCGTTGTGGAAGAAACTACAAAAGGTCTAGGTTTGACACCACTTTTTACAGGCGTAATTCTTTTACCCCTAGTTGGCGGTGCGGCAGAATATGTAACTGCGGTGGGAGTAGCAATGAAAAATAACATGGATTTATCAGTTTCAGTGGCAATGGGTTCTAGTTTGTTAGTTGCCCTGTTAGTAGCGCCGATTTTAGTTTTAGTTGGGTTAGTAATTAATCAACCAATGGATTTAAACTTCAATCCTTTTGAAGTAATTGCCGTTGCGATCGCTGTTACAATTGCTAATTTGATCAGTCTTGATGGTCGTTCTAATTGGTTAGAAGGAGTCCTACTGTTGGCAACTTACATTGTTTTAGCCGCAGCTTTCTACTTTCATCCAATTTCGTAAATCTGAGGCGGGTTTTCTAGATTTCTTGCACTTACGTAGAGACATTAGCTAACCCGTACCGACAGGAATTATGGTCAATTAGCCAGACGTGATATGACCACGAATTTTCATTTATACAGAATCAGGATCGACTCCCATTTCTCGCAACTTTGCCGCCAAACGTTCAGTTTTCTGTAACCGAGTTTGTTCTTCCTTAATCAACTCCTCAACCAATGGCGGATTTAACATTTCATCAACAGATAAAATTAGATCGGGGAATACTAAAGATGACATTTCTTGACCAGACAAATAATCCACCTGCGTATAACTCTCTTCACCTTCAGGGAATGACAAAACCCTGACTCGCTGTTTATTTTTAGCAGGATCGCAAATCACATATTCCGGCACATTGGCTAATTCATACTCTGCTCGTTTAATTACATAATCAGCCCGCCGATCTTTACTTACCACCTCTACTACTAATAGCGGTGTTTCACTCAAATCTAGTATGCCAGAACCTGGTCGCTCAAGAATTTGTTGCCACAAACTTTGAGTGCAAACAACGACATCAGGAATGCGGGATGTGTCATTCTCTGTTCTTACTCCTACAGAAGTTTTTACTACTAATTCAAGATTATGCTCAGCTAGATAGCGCTGCAACTTGTAAACAAAAAATTCGCAGATTGCTGTGTGTAAAGCTGTCGCTGTTGCCATTGTTATCAATTTTCCTTTGTACAGTTCATATTTTACACCGGATTCACCTTGGTAACAACGGTACTCTTCAAAAGTCAAAGTTGATGAAGGATCGACTGCCTTTTCTTGCACAATTTCTTCTACAGATTTTTCTTTGTTTTCTTCAACAACTTCTGCAATTTCTGCCACAGATTGAGACATATATTTTGTCCTATTTCTACAATTTATTATTGTAACAAATATTAACTTAAAAGTCAAGACACTCTACAATAAAAAACCCTGACAAACCTAAAATTAGCTATTAAATTCTACTTTACCAAGTAACGCGATCGCGCCACCGTTCTAACATCTTTTTTCCAACCCCAGGAACCCGATCTAAATCTTCCAAAGACGAAAAAGGTTGTTGCTTTCTCGCGGCAATAATCTTTTGAGCTAATTTCGGCCCCACTCCTGGCAAAGTTTCCAACTCCGCCTGATTAGCAACATTCAAATTCACTAACTTCTTCTCAGCAGCATTAACCATTTTTCCATCAGACTTAGGTAGCGCTGCACACAGTTGCTTTTGCGCCTCAATTTTCTGCGCGATCGCGCGTGGCAAACCCAACACTACATTCTGATACAGACGCTCAAACTCCCGTTCAAAATGGGCCGCCACCGTCTCACTTTCAATCACCAAAAGGGCTTCATCATTCCCATAATTAGCGGCCTCAGTCCAGTTATGAGAACCAGTAATGACAATTTTTCCATCCACCACCCCGAACTTATGATGCAAGCGATCGCCCTCCTGCAATTGCGGAACTCCCATAGTTGCGATCGGCTTTTGCCAAGGTCGATTTTCAGCTTCAAACTGACAATTATCAAGTAGCGCCACCCCCATCATATCCAACCCCTCACTATAAGAGCGATAGGCAAAACTAGGGTCAATTAATCCCCGAATCGCTACTCCTGCTTGAGATTTATATTCCAGAGTATTCACCAAACGCTGGGCAGAAAATACAAACAGCGCCAAATTAACCGACTTTCTAGCATTTGCCAAAGTCCGATCGATTAAACCATTACTACTTTTTTCCCAAGGAACAGTTTTCGCAGTTGGCGAAAATTGCACGGCAACAGTGACATTTCCCAGATTAATCTGCTGTACCGATCGCAACGGCTTTTTAATCCCAAACTTACTATCTGGCTTACCCCCCGGCCCATCTCCCCACATCATGTTAAATTCTTGAGTAAAAAGCTGGGCTAATTCCCCGCTCTCAATTTTCAACAAATTATTAAGATTGCCTCGACTTGTCGCTACCCCGAAGTCTCCATGAATATCTGACGGTGTAAAATTAGCCGAAGTCACGATCAAACTTTTGCCATCGACAACAACAAACTTGTGGTGCATCAAACCACTACCTTTAGAACCATCCGCCGTATCGTCAATTATGGGGATGCCAGCATCGCGTAAAATGACCAAGGCATCACCTTGCTTAATTTCCGCCTGATTTAAATTCCCATCCTTATCAGCATCCGCCAATTGGATAAATTCACTATAGCGATCGCGCTCTCTCTGTGGCAATTGGCGCACCTCATCCTTCGTTAAACCACTCCAAGGGCGACTGTATGTATTTTCCACGATCGCCCTCACCCTCACCCCCGCCGCCTGTTGCTGAGCCATTGCTCGCGCGATCGCAGGCAATCGCAACTCCTGCACCGCCACATCCACCGTCAACTGGGCACCCGCGATCGCATCAGCAATTAGCTTCTCAAAGTCATCTCCATATCTAGTCTGTTCGCGGTAAAATTCCTTATAGAGCGAACTTTCCGACTGGTTGAAATACACCTGAAGCAAAGGATCTTGAGGCAAAGGAGCCAAACGCGGAGTTAATAGCTGAATCTGTTTTCCCCTTTGGTGACAAGCTGCGAGGCTGATTGCCACAAACAAAGCACAGCAGTAAAGTAGTTGAGTATAAGAAAATCTAGACACAGAACTTTAATTTTTTTAGGTCTTAAGGGTTTTAGCAATTCAAAGCTATTCGATCGTGTAAAGTTACAATGCTATTTATGAAAGGGGATAGATTTTGCGTCTTGTAGGACTGCCTCGAAGCCGGGAAGCATCACTGGTGCGGTAGCAGCATTCAGGGGCGTTGGTCAAACCCGACACCAGTGCTATATGGCTAAAAGAAAACGGATTTTTCCGTGCGGTCACAAAGGATATGGTAAAACGTGCCATCGCTGCACGCAAGAGCGTCAGGCACAGGATCATCAAGTTCTGGCGATCGCAGAAAAACGAAACAAAAAACTGGAATGGGAGGCATCATTTGCCCAGGATGTCATTGATTTACGAGGACTCCCTGATTATGTAGTAGTAAAGGCACGAGCCATCATTACTACTGTCACCCACAAGAATTACAGAGAATTTGGCGGCAAGCGCCTCCGTCACAACCGTTTCATTATCAGTATCCCTGTAACACGAAACTACAGAATGCTCTGCGAAGATTGTGGCACTTTCTTGATTCCTCAAAAAGTTATATCCCACGAAGCCTACAATGTCTGCAAACCAGGAAGTTAGGGGAGAGGGGGAGATGGGGAGGATGGGGGAGATGGGGAGGATGGGGAGGATGGGGAGGATGGGGGAGATGGGGGAGATGGGGAGGATGGGGGAGATGGGGGAGAGGGGGAGGATGGGACAGCAATTACCAATTACCAATTACCAATTACCAATTACCAATTACCAATTACCAATTACCATGCAAATTTATTTAGACTACAGCGCCACTACACCCATACGCCCAGAAGCGATCGCCGCCATGCAAGCTGCCTTTACTCAATATTGGGGCAACCCTTCCAGCTTGCACGATTGGGGTCAAAGAGCAGCCACAACTCTAGAATTATCTAGAATGCAAGTAGCTAGCCTGATCAATGCCCCGCCGGAATCAGTGATTTTTACCTCTGGTGGCACAGAAGCCGACAACTTGGCAATTTTAGGCATCGCCCGCCATTACAAGCAGCCGCAACACATCATCATTTCCAGCGTTGAACATCCCGCCGTAGCAGAACCAGTAAGGTTTCTCGAACAACTAGGCTGGGAAGTAACCCGATTGCCAGTCGATCGCTTGGGGAGAGTTCATCCCCTCGACTTACACGCATCGCTACAACCCAATACAGTCCTAGTTTCCGTGATTTTCGGTCAGAGTGAAGTAGGCACGCTACAACCAATTGAAGCTTTGGGCAAAATTGCCCGTTCTCATGGGGTCTTATTTCATACAGATGCCGTTCAGGTTGCTGGCAGAATCCCGATCGACGTGCAAAAATTGCCAGTTGACTTGCTATCGATATCTAGCCATAAAATCTATGGCCCTCAAGGTTCTGGGATGCTTTATATCCGAGAAGGAGTAGAATTAGCCCCAGTATTTGGGGGCGGTGGTCAAGAAATGAAGCTGCGATCGGGGACGCAAGCAGTGCCAAATATAGTTGGTTTTGGCGTGGCGGCGGAATTGGCATTACAGGAAATGGCAGAGGAAACGCCGAGATTAATTGGATTGCGCGATCGCCTATTTGATAAATTAGCTGAGGTACCGAATTTAGTACCAACAGGCGATCGCTATTGTAGATTGCCACACCATCTTAGTTTTGTGGTTGCCAGTAAAGATGAAAATATTACAGGCAAAACCTTAGTGCGGCAACTAAATCTGGCGGGAATTGGTATCAGTTCCGGTTCTGCTTGTAGTAGTGGAAAAATTACGCCCATTCCAACCTTGTTGGCGATGGGATACAGCGAAACTGAGGCTATTCGAGGAATTCGCTTGACTCTGGGCAGAGATACCACCGAAGCTGATATAGACTGGACTGCGATCGCGATCGCCCAAATTATGGAAAGATTAATGCCAAAACGGTTAACTGTTAACTGTTAACGGTTAACGGTTAACGGTTAACTGTTAACTGGTAATTTTCCCTCTTCCCTCTTCCCTAGCCCCTAGCCCCTAGCCCCTCTTCCCTCTTCCCTAGCCCCTAGCCCCTAGCCCCTAGCCCCTAGCCCCTCTTCCCTCTTCCCTAGCCCCTAGCCCCTAGCCCCTCTTCCCTAGCCCCTCTTATGATTGAACTCCCGAAAACACTTGAAGAAGCGATCGCCCAATCTCGCGAAGCAGTGAAAGCTGCCCTCAACGACGCTCAAACCCGGTTACAAATTGAATTAGTTTTCCCAGAAATCGCACTGCAAGCACAGTCAATAACCCAGCAATTCATCACCGACTTTGAAGAACTAGCAAACGGCCTTAAAGTCTTCTTTCCTGACACAGGTTCAGCCGCCCTTGCTCGCCGAGACTGGGGAACAGTACCATTTAAAATTACAGACCTTGGTAGCAGTAGATCCCCCGTAGCAGAGAAAATCGAGCCAGAAGACCAAATTTTCCTACTGGTAAATGCTTCCTCCATCGAAGTCGCCCAAGTCGAACAACTCTGTAACGCCGCCGATTCCCGGCCCGTAATTCTCCTCAACCCCCGTCTGGAAGACGCAGCTACCATTGGCATTGGTTATGCAGGTCGCCAATTGCGCGATCGCTTCCTCAATACCCTCCAATCTTGCTACTACATCAGACCCCTACCAACGGCGGCCCTTTTCCGTTGCTACCCTCAATCTTGGCAAGTATGGCTGGAGGAAACAGAGGGTGAATACAAACTGATATCCGAAACCGCCCAAAAACCTGTAGGAGACGAGCTCGAACGGATTATAGCCCCAACTGTCCAAAATGGCGATCCTTCTGCTCCACAGTCGGCCCCTGTCAAGAAAAAAGGAATGCTGGCAGAACTTCAAAGTCTGTTCCGAGCACTTACAAACTAAGGTGATTTATGAAACATAATTCGATTTGATAGTGGTATAATTTAACCACCAGAACACGAACCCTGGGCAAATCTTGAACGCAATAGTTCGGAGATTATGGGAGTAACTGCACCAAAAAATCCGAGTTGCCTGCTGCAAAAACTAATTAAAAATAAGGGTTTCAGCCAAAGTAACTGAACTATTGTCAACCAGAACATCGTGTTTCAAATCCGCGAATCGGGTAAGAAAAATGAACCAACGGCGCATCGTCATTGGGGACGTACACGGACACTACGATGGGTTAATGACCCTTTTAGAAGCGATCGCCCCCAATAGTGACGATCGAGTTTATTTCTTAGGCGATTTAATAGACAGGGGGCCCAAAAGCGCTCAAGTGGTAGATTTTGTGAAGCAAAGTTCCTACCAATGCCTGTTGGGAAACCACGAACAACTGATGATCGAGGCGAATGGAAGCGATCCGCGATCTTTACCAGCTTGGCTCTACAGTGGGGGACAGGCGACAATAGATAGTTATATAGATATAGGGATGATTCCGTATAAACACTTAGATTGGATGCGATCGCTTCCCCCCTACCTCGACTTAGGCGATATTTGGCTAGCTCATGCTGGAGTCGATCCTAAACTCTCTCTCAAACAGCAATCTACCTATCAACTCTGTTGGATTCGCGGAGAATTTCATCGGATTTCCAAGCCTTATTTTCCTGATAAATTAATTATCACAGGCCATACTATTACTTTTACCTTTGAGGGTGTTAGTCCCGGAGAATTAGCACAAGGAAACGGTTGGTTAGACATTGACACTGGAGCGTACCATCCCAGAAGCGGCTGGTTAACAGGATTAGATATTACTCATCGCCTAGTCTATCAAGTAAATGTGTTTGAGCATAAAGTCCGCACCTTACATTTAGATGAAGCTGTCAAGCAGATTAAAATTCCTCAGTTGTCGATTCGCCATAACGATCGGATGAACACAATTTACTAAATGACGATTTCAAAGCCGAGATCAAAAAAAATAGCCCACCCTTTCACAGGTGAAACTGCACCCTGTCCCATCTGCCGCTGTGGTGAGATTTCTACCTTGACCCTAATGGAAGCCTTGGCTTGTAACAGTTGCGATCGCATTTTCATAGCCAACGTGGAAAAGCAGGTACTCAAAATGGCGGACAGAGAACCCCCGATGACTTGGCACTGGAATGGCAAAAATTGGATCGGAGCTCATTTAGAGGGGGTGGAATTGGGATGGGGGTATTTAATAGCAGCAGTCGCTCTAATCGTCCTTCCTACTACACTTATAGGCTTTTCCGCCTACTATTTTCCCCCAACTCCGGGTAGTAAACTATCATGGTTGCCTTTTGCTTGGACTTGGTTAACCTTCCTGTCCCATTTAGGCATTGTTTTGTGGCTGATGGCAGAAATGTATCAATTCCCCGTGTTGGTGTACTTGGGAGTGATGCGACGGCGGATATTCGGTAGCTGAGTTAGCTGAACAAGAGAGGCGATCGCACCCTTGCTAAGTCCAAATCAGTATTCCTAGAGCTATAATCTGTCGATATTCAATTCTTAACATTCACCAGCCCGAACCATTGCTATTTGTGAGGAGACAATGAACATACTTGGCATTTCGGCGTATTACCACGACAGCGCCGCAGCCTTAGTTTCCAATGGCGAAATTATCGCCGCCGCGCAGGAAGAGAGATTTTCCCGCAAGAAGCATGACGCGAGATTTCCAGAGAATGCGATCGCCTATTGCCTCAAAGCAGCCAAACTAGAGCTACGGGAAATAGATCGCATTGTCTTTTATGACAAACCCCTAGTCAAATTCGAGCGATTGCTCGAAACTTATCTATCTTATGCCCCTCATGGTTTTCGCTCCTTTTTAGCAGCAATGCCAGTCTGGCTCAAAGAAAAGCTCTACCTCAAAACTGTATTAAAAAGAGAGTTTGCAAAAATGGGTGGTTGCAAGACCCCCTTAGTACCTCCCCTGCTATTTACCGAACATCACCAAGCCCACGCCGCCTCAGCCTTTTACCCTAGTCCCTTTCAACAAGCCGTCGTTCTCTGTCTTGATGGTGTGGGCGAATGGGCGACAACTTCCGTTTGGTGGGGAGATGGCAACCAACTTACTCCTCAGTGGGAAATTGACTTTCCTCACTCACTAGGCTTGCTCTATTCAGCATTTACCTACTACACAGGCTTTAAAGTCAACTCTGGTGAGTACAAACTCATGGGTTTAGCCCCCTACGGCGAACCCAAATATGTAGACAAAATCCTCACTCACCTGCTTGACCTCAAGGACGATGGTACTTTCCGGTTGAATATGGATTATTTCAACTACACCACCGGCTTGACGATGACGAATAAGAAGTTTGACGAACTGTTTGGCGGGTCACCGCGTCAAGCTGAGGGTAAACTCACCCAGAGGGAAATGGACATCGCTGCTTCCATTCAAGTTGTGACTGAAGAAGTAGTGTTGCGCCTCAGCAGAACAGTCCAAAAAGAATTCAATGCTGATTATCTCTGTCTGGCGGGAGGAGTAGCGCTTAACTGTGTTGCTAACGGTCGAATTTTGCGCGAAGGGCCTTTTAAAGATATTTGGATTCAACCCGCTGCGGGAGATGCAGGCGGCGCTTTGGGTGCGGCTTTGGCGGTTTGGTACGAATATGGCGACCAGCAGCGGAATGTTAAAAATTGGTTAGTAGGGGATGTAGGGGAGTCATCGCCAGAAACTGAAGATACCGGTGAGGGTTTGTCTGTTGTAACGGCTGCTGCGATCGCGCAGCGCGGCGTACCCGCGATCGCTACCAAATCTACTGCTAAGCTAGCCTGCAATGACCAAATGCGGGGTTCCTATCTAGGGCCGCGCTACAGTGATGCTGAGATTCTGGAGTATTTCGACGGTATCCAAGCCAATTATCAGCGCCTTGATGACGCAGAACTGATGCCTCGCTTAGCGGAAATTTTAGATGGGGGCAATGTAATCGGTTGGTTCCAAGGCCGGATGGAATTTGGGCCTCGCGCTTTAGGCGGGCGATCGATTATTGGCGACCCCCGCAATACTAAAATGCAGTCGGTGATGAACCTGAAAATCAAATACCGGGAATCATTTCGACCTTTTGCACCGTCAGTATTGGCCGAACGGGTTTCGGAGTATTTTGAGATTGACCACTCCAGCCCTTATATGTTATTAGTAGCTCCTGTGAAAGCAAGTCTGAGAATTCCGATGACAGCTCAGCAAGAGCAACTTTTTGGCATTGACAAGCTGAATGTCCCTCGCTCAGAATTGCCTGCTGTCACCCACGTCGATTACTCGGCTCGCATCCAGACAGTTCACAAAGAAACCAATCCCCGCTACTATGATTTAATCTCTAATTTTGAGAAGAGAACTGGTTGTGCGGTACTGGTTAATACTTCTTTTAATGTCCGAGGCGAACCGATTGTCTGTACTCCAGAAGATGCTTACCGCTGTTTTATGCGGACGGAAATGGATTATCTGGTAGTGGAGAATTTCTTGTTAGCTAAGTCGGAACAAATTCCTTGGAAACAAGATGATTCTTGGAAGAGTGAATTTGAATTAGATTAGTTAATTGTTGATTGTTGATTGTTGTTTGTTAGTTGTTAGTTGTTAGTTGTTCGTTGTAAAAAATGAAAGCACAACTAAACTCTGTATCCTCCTAGTAGTGGCTTTAGCTGCTAAGTTATAGGAAACAGCATCTAAAGCAGCCACTACTACTTAACAACCAACAATGAACAACCAACCACTAACAACTAACAACTAACAAACAACAAAGTTTAATGATAAATGGCTGATGAGTAATCACGACAAAATACCAAAACTTGACAACAAAGGACTGCGCGACTTTGGACTGTTAATAGGTGGATTAATTGGTTTTATTTTTGGTCTATTAATCCCTCTACTACACCATCGTTCTATCAGCCTTATTCCTTGGTGGCCCTGGATTATCTGCGGTGTAATGATAGCTTTGGCATTGGTTGCGCCAGCAGCACTAAATCCTGTCTATCTCCTATGGATGAGATTTGGGCTGGTTATGCACGCCATCCAAACCCGGCTGATTTTAGGGATAGTATTTTACCTAATCATGCTGCCAATGGGGATTATTAAGCAGTTATTTGGTAAAGATGCTATGCAGCGTAAATTGGAAAGAGATACGGTGACATACCGCGTGCCTAGTAAAGTCAGAACAAAAGTTAGTATGGAGCGACCTTTCTAATGTTTGAAGCAACATTAGACTTTTTGAAAGATTTGTGGGCGTTTATGAAAGAACGCCAGAAGTATTGGCTATTGCCCTTGATTATTACCTTAGTTCTTTTGGGAGCTTTAATTGTATTGAGTCAGGGTTCTGTGATTGCCCCCTTTATCTACACGCTGTTTTGAGATAATGAGCAAACTGAAAAATTGGAGTGTCAATTTAGGATTGACACTCGGCAGTTTAGCAATAGGGGTGTTAATTGGTGAAGTAGGATTGCGAATTGCTGGCAGTGAGGGTTATCAAAAAATAGGAGATGTTGTAGATTCCGCACCGACAATTTTTCACACTTCCGATCCAGATCGCGGGTGGGGACTGAAACCTGGTGCTGCTGGCGATTGGCGAGGTGAGGGTGAAAGTTATGTACGGGTTAATAGCGATGGTTTGCGCGATCGCGAACACAATAAAGCTAAGCCTAAAAATACCTTCCGAATTGCAGTGCTAGGAGATTCTTTCACAGAGGCAATTCATGTGCCAATGGAAAGGACTTTTTGGGCAAAAATGGAAAATAGACTGGGAAAATGTGAGGCCATAAAAGGCAAGCAAGTTGAGGTAATTAATTTTGGAGTGCAAGGATATGGCACTGCTCAAGAATTGATTACTTTGCGGAAAAAGGTATGGGATTATAATCCTGATGTTGTTATCCTGGCTTTGTTTATCGGCAATGACCTCATCAATAATTCTCGTGAACTTGAATATGACCATTATCGACCATTTTTTATTTACGATCGCAATGGCAAATTAGTAGAGGATATGTCCTTTCGCAATCTCCCTCCTATCGATCGGAATCGCTATGCTGTTTCAATTGTTGATAGATTTCCTACTTGGTTAGTCAACAATTCTCGAATTTTACAAGTGACTAAAAAAGTAGAGCTAGATATTAAGAAGCGACAAATATCTGACAACTTTACAGCTTTAAGTGCTAATAATTTAAAGGAACCTCAAGATCAAACTTGGCAGGAGGCATGGCGCTTAACTGAGGATTTGATTGTATTAATGCGGAATGAAGTAGTCAATAAAGGTGCTGATTTCCTATTGGTTAATATCGGCGATCCAATGCAAGTTCAACCCGATCGAGCGAAAACTAAACAAAATATGGAGCAAAACAATATTCAAGATTTGTTTTATGCAGATAAAAGGATGCAGGCATTAGGCGATCGCGGGGGTTTTCCTGTATTGAATTTAGCTCAGCCTTTCCAGGCTTATGCTGAACAAAATAAGATTTGCCTGCATGGATTTGATAACGCCTTGCCCTGCGGAGGTCATTGGAATCCTGAAGGGCATCGGCTTGCTGCTAGAATGATTTCTGAAAAGCTGTGCCAACAATTGAAATAAATTCAACCCTAATATCTGAAATAGTAGGTGATAAGATTAAATGAAAGATTCTAATACAATTGAAAAAAGTAAAAATCTCTTAGTATTAATTGCTATTAACTTAGCTATTACCTTTGTTGCTTTAGAGGCTCTATCCTTAGCCTTTTATTTTATCAACAATAAGACCTTGTTTTATACAAGGGGGAAAACTCAAGATAAAATAGTAACAGACTTGGAAAGAACAGGAGTTAGGCTAGATGAATCTATTGTAGAACGGCTTCATCCTTTCTTTGGCTACGTGCTGAAACAAGGAGCATTCTCAAAGGAAGATTTAGGACTAAAAGTCAATAGCCAAGGCTTTTTTTCCATTTATGATTATCCTTTTATTAAAACTGATAAAAATCAATTTGTTATTGGAGTTTTTGGCGGTTCAGTTGCTAATAATTTTGTTCTTGATGAATATGTAAGCAAAAGATTTTCGGAAAAACTAAATAAATTTCCAGAGTTTTCTAATAAAAAAATAGTTGTTTTAAACTTTGCCAACGGTGGTTACAAACAACCGCAACAGTTGTTAATTTTAAGTTATTTTCTAGCTTTGGGTCAAAAGTTCGATCTTGTCGTCAACATTGACGGCTTTAATGAAGTAGCCCTCTCAAACTTAAACAATAAAGCTCAAGTAGACATGGGGATGCCTAGCGTACAGCACATACAGCCCTTGACTGGTTTGGCTAATAATAGCTTGTCGCCGGAAGTAATGAGTTCAATAGTTAAAATTAGCGAAACGAAAAAGCAGTTAAGAGCCACTATCAATAAGTTAGATAATTGTAACTTAGCTTTGTGTTATACTTTAACATCCTTGCACGTTAAACAATTAGTCAATAATTATCAACAACAAATTATTACTTATGACCAAAATGTAAAACAATCAAATACTACAGATAACAAGAATAATATAGTTTATATTCCTAAAAACAAGTCAGTTTTAGATGATGTTAGTGCTTTTGAAAAAATGGCGGCAGTTTGGTCTGAATCTTCTCTAATGATGAAGCAACTGTTAGCGAAGAGAAAAATTAAATATTTTCACTTCATACAACCAAATCAGTATTATCCAACAAAGCGAGTGTTTACTGAAGAAGAAAAGCAACTTTATTTGAGCCCGGATAGCCCATATTCTGAGGCGATAAAAAAAGGCTATCCATTATTGTTATCTAAAGTTGAGCTGTTCCAAAAGGTGAAGCTTAATATATTTAGTGCAGTCAATATTTTAGACAATACCAAAGAAACTGTTTACAAAGATGCCTGCTGTCATTATAATCAAATCGGAGATGAAATATTAGCCACCTATATTTCTAGCTCTATTGTCCAAAGATTAAGGGAGGAAAAATAGATATATAAATTGAGAAAGTTTATGATATGATAATTCACTAAATGTACAGTTAGAGAGTTAGGGATAGTACGCGGTGATGAAGGATTTCAACTTAATTAAAAGAAGCCCAGAGATAGTTAAACTCGCCTTGATTAACTTGGTGCTTTTATTTACTTTCCTTGAAGCAGGATCGCTAGGCTTATATTTTGTCAAAAATCACCAGTTTTTCTACACTAGAGAAAAACCAAAAGATACTCCAGATTTAGGAATAGATTTAGAAGGAGTACGATTGGGAGAGTCGATAGTAGAAAGAATTCATCCCTTTTTTGGGTTTGTTCAAAAACCAGGTGGTGATTTTAGACCTGGGTTTAAAATTAATAACTATGGTTTCATTTCACCCTATGACTATCCTTTTAAAAAGAAAAATAAAAATCAATTTATTGTGGGGATATTTGGCGGTTCAGTAGCTTCTAATTTTTCTATTTATGAAGTCCAAAACAAGATAGTTGCTAAATACCTAAAACGGCTTCCTGAACTAAAAGATAAAGAAGTCATCGTTTTGTCTTTTGCTACAGGTGGGTACAAACAACCTCAACAATTATTAATTCTCAACTACTTTTTAATGCTAGGTCAAGAACTAGATCTGGTCATCAATATAGATGGCTTTAATGAAGTAGCCCTTGCCAGCTTAAATAATCGAGAAAAAATTGATATTTCTATGCCAAGCGTTCAACACTTGCAACCGCTGACGAACTTAGCAAATAATTCTCTTTCTACAAAAGCTCTGACAGCAATATTGAAAATTCAGGAAAATAAAGATCGGATTAAAGATGCGGTAGAAACATTAAAAAATTGTAAGTTAGCTTTGTGTAATTCTATTAATTCTTTCTATATTCAAAGCTTTGTCAATGAATACCGCCGTAACTTAATTAGATTTGAAAGAGAGCGGAAGAAGCAAGCTAAGCAATCATCAGGAAGTATCATTTATGTGAATAGTGAAGATGCTGTATTAAAAGATCCTGTTGCTTTTGAAAAAATGGCAAATACTTGGGCAAAAAGCTCAATTTTTATGAATAAAGTTTTATCTAGTAGTAATGTTTTATATTTTCATTTTTTCCAGCCAAATCAATACTTCCCTACTCCAAGGGTATTCAGCGAAGCTGAAAAAAAGGTAGCCTTTAATAAAGATACTCCTTATGCAAAATCTGTGAAAGCTGGATATCCGATACTGTTTACGAAATTCAGGAATTTGCAAAAAAATAATGTGCGAATCTTTGATGCGGTAAATATTTTTGACAAGACAAAAGAGAGTGTTTATATAGATAGTTGCTGTCACTACAATAAGAAAGGAGAAGAAATATTTGCAAATTATGTGGGCAATTCAATTCTAAAACAATTAATTTCAGAAAAAGGGAAGAAATAAGATTGGTAATTGGTAATTGGTAATTGGTATAGCAAGCGCCAAGATAATTACGACAAAAATTTAGGTAAGTTTTGCTGCATTTGATGACGAATAGAAGTGCTATCGCTAGCAATTAAAATCCGGTCGCCTTGGTGATAAACTATCATTTGAGCACCAAAAGTCTGCTCTAGATTAGCCGGAGTAAAAACATCAATAGGTTGACCTTGACAGATTAAGCCGTGATTGAAACATACCACCCAAGGTAAATGTGTGGCTACGGAATTAAGGTCATGGGTAGAGAGAAAAATTGTCAAGCCTTGCTGATTTAAATCTGCTAAAAGATGCAATAGTTCGTGCTGAACTTGCAAATCAGAACTGCTAGTAGGCTCATCTAAAAAGACTATTTCTGGTTTTCCAACTAATGCCCTAGCCAGAAAAACTCGCTGCTGTTGTCCCCCCGACAATTCGCCAATAGGTCGATCGGCAACGTATTCAATCCCGACGCGGGCCAAAAATGAGCGAGCCACTGCGCGATCGCGTTTCGATGGCAACGGCCAAATCTTCTGCTGTCTGTAACGCCCCATCATCACCACTTCTTCCGCTGTCACCGGAAAAGTCCAATCTACTGTTTCCACCTGCGGTACATAGCCTACTTTTGGCGGTGCAACTTCTGATTTTAATCGTTTGCCCCGAAACCAAATCTCTCCACCCCAAGGGCGAATTAACCCTAAAATTGCCTTAATCAGCGTGCTTTTACCGCTTCCCGATGGCCCCACTAATCCTGATAACTGACGCGGATAAAGAGCCAAATTTAGCCCTGTAAATACTGGCAGTTTTTGATAGCCGCAAGTCAAGTTTTTGACTTCTAATATTGGTTCCATTACATTATTGGGCTTAATTTTTGCTAATGGCTAATGGCTAATGGCTAATGGCTAATTGCTAATGGCTAATTGCTAATGGCTAATTGCTAATTGCTAATTGCTAATGGCTAATTGCTAATAAGTAAGGTGGGCGCTCGCCGACCATCATCTTAGGCTATGAAAAACATCGCTTGAGGCGGCGAGCGCCCACCCTACATTTAATTAACCACTAACAATTACTTCGATGCTGTCGGCCCCACCACATTAGCAGTATTGACATTTTTAACTAAGTCGGGATTACCGCCCAAATTAGCAGCAAGTATCTCCAAATTCCTAACCATCATCCCAATATAAGTATGTTGAGGATTCGAGTTTTCCATTGCATTAGCGGAACCCTCACCAGGTAATTCATCATCAGCAGTATTGGCTGTTTTTACATTTGCTTCACGGGCAATTTGCTCTTCTACTTTACTGGGGTAAACTTCCGAGCCAAAAATAGCAGGAACCCCTGTTTTACGAACCTGATCGACTAGCTGTGTCACCTCTTGAGCCGAAGGTTCTTTAAAATCTGAAGGCTGGATTGCACCAATTACTTCAAAACCGTACTCTCTCGCCCAATAAGCCCAAGAATCGTGATAGGTAATTAGCTTGCGATTCTTTTCAGGAATACTGGCAACTATGGCGCGGGTTGCTTTATCTAATTCATCCAGCCTTTGCAGGTAATTTTTTAAATTAGTAGCATAGTAATCTTTACCTGCGGGATCTAGTTGGGTTAACTGTTCGGCTGCTAGTTTGGCGTAGGCTTCAGCGTACTTAGGATTTACCCACAAATGAGGGTTTGGATCTCCTTTTTCCTTGGGAAAGCTGAAGTCAAAGAGCCATTCATTTTGAGTAATAGTGTTGTTACCTAATTCATAAATTTTGGTGTCTTTAGGCTTAGAAGCGTTGGCCAATTTTTCTGTAGGAACTTCCAAACGCAGACCGTTAGAGATAATTAAATTTGCTTTAGAAAGTAGTTCGCTATCTGAAGGGCGTGGCTCGAAAGTGTGAGAATCAGCGCCCTCTGGAACAATACCCTTGACTTCCACGCGATCGCCTGCAATATTGCTGACAATATTAGTGATAGGAGCTACTGTGGTTACGACTAAAGGTTTAGCTGCTGTCTGAGAGTTGTTGGGGGAAGTAGAAGTGCTGGTAGCTACAGGAGTTGGAACTACTGTTTGATTCTCAGTTCCCCTACAGGCAACCGTCATCATGCTCAGTACTAATAGCACTGATGAAATTTTAAGCATTGGCTGTGAATATGATAGTGCAGGCTTAATAAGCTAAACCTTTTCTCTAGAAAAACGCAATGCCCTATGGGGGCATTTAGTAGATTTATAGTATTTGTAACGCCGCCATCCTGGCGGTATCCTTACCGCCGAGAGGGCGGCGTTACGTAATTTAAGATCGGCTATATAAAAAACAAAAATGAAGGCATTTAATCCTTCATTTTCACTTTTTAATCTTTAATTTTTAATGCCTCAAACCATCTCAGAGGACATTTGCACCTGCGGTTGCGGCTGAAACTGGAACAGGGAATAAACCACATTGCGGCGGATATCTGTCATCATATCCAAGAACAGCTCGTAACCTTCAGTCTTATACTCAATCAGCGGGTCTTTCTGTCCGTAACCACGCAACCCGACAGACTCTCGCAAACCATCCATTTGTTGCAAATGTTCGCGCCACAAAGTATCGATTTGCTGCAAAATAAAGAAGCGTTCCGCATCCCGCATTAAACCAGGTCGGATTTGATTAACTTGAGCTTCTTTAATGTCATAAGCATTTCTCACTTGTTCGTGCAAGAAAGTTTTGATTTCATCCACTGATAAATCTTCCAATTGAACGGGAAGCATATCTTCTAGTAGATAAACAAACTCTTTCACTTTTATTACCAACTTTTCCAATTCCCATTCTTCTGAAGGTAAATCAGGATTAATATATGCTCCCACGATGTCATCCATCGTTTGTTCTGCATACTTAATCACCTGTTCTTTAATCTCTAAACCTTCCAATACCCGGCGGCGTTCGGCATAAATCGCGCGGCGTTGATTGTTCATCACCTCGTCGTATTCAAACACCTGCTTGCGGATATCGTAGTAGTAAGTTTCTACCTTTTTCTGAGCACCTTCGAGGGAACGAGTTAGCATTCCCGATTCGATGGGCATATCTTCCTCTACGCCGAAAGCCTGCATTAAATTGGCTACGCGATCGCCCCCAAAAATTCGCAGCAAGTTATCTTCTAAACTGAGGAAGAATCTAGTCGAACCAGGGTCGCCTTGTCTACCTGCACGCCCTCGCAACTGGTTATCAATCCGCCGGGACTCGTGGCGTTCCGTCGCGATTACGTGCAAACCGCCAAGTTTGACAACTTCATCGTGTTCGGTATCGGTAAACCTCTCGTACTCGTGGAGGATTTGATTGTAAACGTCGCGAAGTTTCTGGATTACGGGTTCTTGCGTCGGCGCTTTTTCTGCGGCTACAGCTACCTTATCCTCAGCCAATAATTCTGGGAGACTGCGTTCTCCGTATTCCTTAACTGCGAACTCTACGGCCGCCTTCAAGTTTTGCAGAGTTTCCTTAGATAACTCCGTCGGGAACAACTGCGGCGAAGCCTTCCAACTCTTCACCTTCTGAGTGGGGGCAAAACCTTGAGCTTTGCTACGACCACCGACTCCGGGAACCTGTACTGGGGAAAAGTTGCTGTCGTCCTCTGGAAGCACAATCCGGGGCATAAAATATTCCCGTAACTTCAGCCGGGCCATGTATTCAGCATTCCCACCCAGAATAATATCCGTACCGCGTCCGGCCATGTTCGTGGCGATCGTGACAGCATTTTTACGACCTGCTTGGGCAATAATTTCAGATTCCCGTTCCACATTTTCCGGCTTAGCGTTGAGCAAATTATGGGGAATTTTGCGTTCTTGCAATAGCCGCGACAGTAATTCCGATTTTTCTACACTGGTAGTACCAACCAATACGGGGCGACCCACTTCGTGCATTTCGGCGCATTCAGCCGCGATCGCACTCCATTTACCCGCCTCCGTCTTGTAAACTACATCCGAGAGGTCATGCCGGCCAGTCGGGCGGTTAGTCGGACATACCGTCACTTCCAGGTTGTAAATCTTCTCAAACTCCGCCTCTTCCGTCTTCGCCGTCCCCGTCATCCCCGACAATTTCGGGTAAAGTAAGAAGAAATTTTGATAAGTAATAGTAGCAAGCGTCTGAGTTTCCGGCTGAATCTCCACCCGTTCCTTCGCCTCGATCGCCTGGTGTAAACCATCACTCCAGCGACGACCCGGCATCACCCGTCCCGTAAACTCATCAACAATTACCACTTCCCCTTCGCGGACGATGTAATTAACATCCTTAATAAATAATTCTTTCGCCTTCAGCGCGTTAAAAATGTAGTGAGCCCAAGGATCGGCGGGGTCGTACAAATCCTTAACCCCTAAAATTTCTTCAGCTTTGGCAAAGCCTTCATCAGTCATCAGCACATTGCGGGCTTTTTCGTCAACCTCATAATGCTCTTCTTCTTCCTTTTTCAGGGCCGCCGCCACATCCGCCGCCCGCAGATACTTCTCGCTGGGGCGTTCCACCTGACCCGAAATAATCAACGGCGTGCGGGCCTCATCAATCAACACCGAGTCAACTTCATCAATAACGCAGAAGTTGAAAGGGCGCTGCACCACATCTTCCATCGCCGTCGCCATATTATCGCGCAAGTAGTCAAAGCCTACTTCGCTGTTAGTGGCATAAGTAACATCGCAGGCGTAATTTTTCTGACGTTCCCCCGGTTCCATTCCCTGCTGAATCAGTCCCACAGTTAAACCTAAAAAGCGGTGGATCTGCCCCATCCATTCCGCATCCCGTCGCGCTAGATAATCGTTAACGGTAATGATGTGTACTCCTTTACCGCTGAGCGCGTTCAGATAAGCTGGGAGAGTAGATACTAGAGTTTTGCCCTCACCAGTTTTCATCTCAGCAATTTGGCCCTTGTGGAGGATGATACCGCCGAGGAGTTGGACATCAAAGTGGCGCATACCCAAAACCCGCTTTCCCGCTTCCCGCACTACTGCAAAGGCTTCTGGCAGGATTTCATCTAATAACTCTTTTTCCTCATTGAGCGATTTAACTTTCTCTAGACGCTGTTTGAACTCGCCTGTTTTAGCCCTGAGTTCATCGTCAGAGAGTGGTTTGATGTCTTCCTCTAAGACACCGATATCAGCAACCCAAGGCTGAAATTTCTTAAGTTTGCGTGCATTGGGATCGCCGAGCAGATGTTTAAGCATGGCAGGAGAGGCAGAGAGGTGCGGTTACGGTACTTTTTTTACCATATTACAATATTTTGCGACAGGACTCAGAGGCTAGGCTCTTGGGAATAGCTTTACTTGGGCGTAGTGTGGGGAAGCAATTCTGGTGTTAAATTAGCGATATTTGGCGATGCTTGGGGCTAGCTATGCCTATGGGCTTTGATCTTTGGGAAAGGACGATGCTTGGGGGTGGTTACGCCTACGCGCTTTGATATTTGGGCTCAGAGAGGGGCGATCGCGCTTAATCTTTCGGCATCTTTTACCAAGTTAATGATATTCAGAGTAAATCTTCCTCAGATAACTGGGCTATTTTCATTAAAGCTCTCAAGGTTACAACTTTTAAATCTTGATTGCGGTGAACAGGAATTGACAAAATTTGTTCTGATTGAGTTATTTGTTAAGGATATTATAGCAACCATCAATCAATTCTTAAAATGTTAGCTATAACTTTGCTATAATTAGGAATATCCCATTTTTGCAGGGAATTAAAATATGGTATTACCCACAATTACTGAAGATACAATTTCCCTCGCAGCAGGGGACGAACTCATTCTGCGCTTTAGAACTTGGGAAGATTACGAGGCATTGCTAGCCCGTCGAGAGGATAAGGCTGGATTGAGAATTCGCTACAACAGTAAAACCCAAGAAATTAGAATTATATCTCCATTGCCCAAACATAGTAATCAAGCCGATTTATTAGCAGATTTGGTCAAAGCTTTAATGCGATATGAAGGCAAAGATTGGGACGCATTTACCCCAATTACGCTGAAGCGGGTTAATAAACAGGGAATTGAACCAGATTACTGTTTTTACATTGACAATCGCGATCGCATTTTAGGGAAAGAGCGCATTGATTTAGAAACAGATCCCCCCCCTGATTTGGTAATTGAGATTGACCTGACTTGCACGACTAAACCAGAAGATTATCAAGCGATCGCACCTTTGGAACTCTGGGTTTACCGTCAAAGTCAATTATCGATCTATCAATTCGAGTCACGGCAATATCGCGAGTCTGAGGAGAGTCGATGGTTTCCCGGTTACGATCTGAAAAGGTTAATTCCTCAATATTGCGATCGCGGCTGGCAAAGTGGTTCTAGTGTGGCGGTGCGAGAGTTTGAAGAGGTGTTGCGATCGCTTTGAATAGATGGGATGGGGAGAGAGCGATCGCATTTAACCAAAACAACCTTGCCCACCCATCATGTGGTATTCTAATCTCTAATCTTGCCGTACTTCCGTTTTAAATAATCCGGCATGATAGTCGGGCGATAGATATTCTGTTCCCATTCCCGATATTTCCCCAGCTCGTCAAAGTGATAAGTGTTAGGGTGGCAGTAGCGCCCATCTGGGAACTTGTAGGTACACTTTCCCTCTTTATGGGCCCAAGCCTTATTTTTGCGATATATTGACCAATGCCGCCCCACACTCCCGTCTAGCAAGTCGGTTTCACCTACTGGCATTTTTAGCACCGATTGCACGTAAACGAGCAGGTGACTTGATTCGGAAAGGACGCACCAATGTCCTTCTGGGATACCTGACAAACTATTTAATAGCTGCTCAATCCGCTTGATGTAGCCAGTAATTTCGCAAGTTTTCATTTTATTTCTCCTCTGTGGTTTTTTGAACAAAGGAGAAGTTCGTTGGCCAACTGTGCTTCTCACACTTCCATAATCGTGAGTTAGCAAGGGTTTCGCTCGATCGCATTTAGATCGAACCGAAAATGATCTAAAATTGATCTTGACATCCTATAAATCATGTGTATGGCTTCACTCAAAGCTTCTGAAGAAGGAAAAAAAAAATTGAGAGTGCGTTAGAAAAAAAAGAATGGACTAAATGTGAGAATAGTCAAGCTATTCAAGAAGCGAGTCGCTGGATCGTGTTGTCATATTTTCGTGAAAAAGAATGGACGGAAGAGACGCAATTAAAGCGCCGACAACTTGAAAGCTGTAACCTTTTTGATAAAAAATTTCTTGATAAAATATTTCTAGCTTATAGATCTACCACTTATAAAAAAATCGAATCTGAAATCGAAGAATTAAAAGTAAAGGGAATTTCCTATGGAACTTGGAATCATTTTTATAGAAAACTACCCATAAAGACAAGAGCATTTAAGGCTTACTGTGAGATATTAGGACTGAATTGGGAAGAGATTAAAGAAGATCCACCACAGTCTGAACAGACAAATCATATTAAGACTGAGATACGATCTTTTGGAGGTTCGGAAGTCAGCGATCGGACCTTGGCACTCGTTGAGGAATACACCAAGCTATTTGTTGGACGTTCCGAGATGCTAGAACTCCTGAATGAGTTCTTAAGTCAATCTGACAACAGATGGAAAATTATTACCGCCAAGGCGGGTTTTGGTAAAACAGCACTGTTAGCAAACTGGGTAAAATCACGCCAGGGAAACGATTGTTTTATCGCTTATCACTTTTTCAGTCAACGTGATGAAATTACCCGTTCAGTCGTTAATGCCTATCGCAATCTGCTGCAACAACTTTATAATTACTGCAAATTGAGTAAACCGTTGCCCCACGATAAAAATGAGTTGCGGGATGCTCTTCGTGACATTGTTAAAGACTGGAAAGGAAACTCTTTAGTTGTTGTCCTAGATGGTTTAGATGAAGCCGATGGTTTCTTCCTACCACCCTTTCCTACTCCTTTGCCTCAGAATGTATTTGTTATTGCTTCAGCGAGAGCCTCTAAAGGGGAGCAGCCAGAAGGCTTGTCTGGTTGGACAAATGATGTTAAGCCGATACACCTCGATTCTTTACCCCGTTGTGCGATCGCAGACTGGTTACGAAAAACTGGTAAGGGTGAGTTAGTAACTCTGGCACAGGACGAAACTTTTGTGGCGCAGGTGTGTGATCGCACTGACGGAATACCACTTTTTCTTAAATACTTGATCGATGAGTTGTTAGAAGTAGCACAACAGGGTGAGGAAAGTGCAATCCGCAAAACACTTGCAGCAACACCCAAAGGCTTTCCTGAGTACATTCGTCAGCAGTACCAAGCTTTAGATCGATCCGAAGATTGGCGTTCTCACCGACATAGGCGAAAGATATTCTATTTTCTGACTATTGCCAAAGGAGAGCTATCTTCCTACGATTTAGTAGAACTCATGGGAGAAAGTCCAGTCGGACTGCCGTGGCAGGTAAGTCGATGGTTCAAAATTCGTCAGTTAGAGGACTGTCTCGTATTCTCTTTCGCTCATTCGACATTAGCCGAACAATTTGCCGTCCTGCCTGAAATCCAAGCGGATACCAAAAAATCTCATCAGGAACTGATTAAATATTGCGCTCAGTGGGAGAAATACCAGAGTCCTTATGCGTTCCGGCATTATGCGGAACACTTGTGGGATGTGAAGGACTGGGAGGAGTTGTATGCGATCGCACGTAACGAAGACTTTTACTCGCACTCTATTAAACAGTTTCCCAATGAGCCTGACTTGCATTTAAAGACGGTGCAGACTGCCTTGTTAGCGGCAGCGGAGGAAGACAAAGCAGGAGAAATGGCAGAGTTTATGCTGTTACACGCACGGCGGCTGGTACAGACAACAGCCCAAGATTCACCCCTAGATGCTTTGCGGAAAGGCAATTTAGGAGGAGCTTGGAGACTGACAGATTTATATGAAATCGAGCGGCGTATATTGTGGTATTTATTGCTGGCGTGGGAATTGAAAGATACAGGCAGATTTGAGGAAGCACGGGAAACACTGAAGCGATTGCAGGAGCAGGAATTGCCTCGTTTATCAACTTATCCAGATATAGCGTGGCAAAGCAAGTATTTTATTTACCTACTTGCTCATGTTTTTGAAGTGAGTGAGGATATCTGTACTTCTTTAGAGCAAAAGCTTTTTGATAATTACTATCGCTATATTTTGTGTGCTAATCTCAGCGATCGTGGTAACTTTGCTGCTGCCCTAAAAACTGTCGAGAGTATTAGACCGGAGTCAATGCAAGTAGACTATCTACTAAATATAGCAAAAGCGCAGGTGCAGAAAGGAGATATAGAATATTCTGCTACCTTTACCAACGCTCGTGAGATTGTAAAAACACTTGTTTCAACCTTAGACTGGGAAAGATTGATAGGGAAAATAGCAACAGCCCAAATAGAAGTTGGCAACGGAGAATCAGCACAAGCCATTTTGACTGAAGCTATTGAAACAGCAGATAATAACATATACAACCCTTTAGATCGAGCACGTGCGTTTGTTTATCTAGCAAATCTTCAGGCAGAGGTAGGAATATTTGAAGAAGCGCTCGCGACGCTAAAAAAAATTGACTGTCAACCACAAGAAATTGAAAATATTTTTATACGTATAGAGATATTATTTATAAATATAGATATAGCTAAAGTCTTGTTCAAAATCGGAAATAAAAGCAAAGAAATCAAAGATATTTTTGCAAGAATTATAGAAATAGTAAATGGTATTGCAGACCAAGAGAATCGAACTCATACTCTAGTAAATATTGCTATATCGCAAGCTGAAGTAAGAGAATTTGACGATGCTCGTGAAACGGCTAAAAAAATCGACTTTTTAGACAGACAAGCATACGCCTTAAAGACAATAGCGATAGAGCAAGCCAAAGTGAGGGAATTTACTACCATTGCACTAGAAACTGTTGAAGAAATTGAGATTAAAGATTATCAATTACAGGCTTTATCTGCAATTGCTATATCGCAAGCTGAGGGAAGAAATTTTACTGGTGCGTTTGAAACGGCAAGCCGGATTGATTGGCTAAGGTATAGAGCAAAGGCTTTTTGTGGAATTGCAATAGCTAAAGCTCAGGCAAGCCCATTTACTGATGATGCACTTAAAATTGCTGAACAGATTGAGAGTAACGCAGAACAAATGGAGGCTTTGGTAGGAATAGTAAGGGTACAAGCGCAAGTGAAAAATTTTCCCGCCCTGTTGAAAATCAAGGACAAGGTTTGCGGTAAAGAGCGGAAGCATGAAGTTTTATCAACAATAGCAGAGGCATACGCAAAAGTAGAAGTTTTATCAACAATAGCAGAGACATACGCAAAAGCAGAAGAGTTTACTACTGCCTTCGAGATAGCTACAGAAATAGATATTCCATTAATGCAAGCGAAAACTTTAGGAGTAATAGCAGAGGTACAGGCACAAGCTGGACAAACTGAAGCAGCACGAGCTACTTTTTCTAATGTCTTTAAAATTGAAAAACCCCTTGAAGCTTCAATCTCCTTTATCAGGTTATTAGCCCTAGCGAGGATAGCAGAAGTACAGGTAAAAAATGCTCAGAAAGAAGTAGGAGTGACTACCGCTAGTATTGCCTACGAAATCGCACAAAGTATGGATAATCCGGTGGCAACAGCAAATGTACTAGCAGGAATATTAGTACAAATACTCGTAGAAGCAGAAAAAATACAAGAGGCAAAAGATATTTGCGATCGCGCTTGTGAAATTGCACAACAGATTAGTGACAACCAAGAACACCAACGCTCAAAAAGTTTCGGATTAATAGCAGAAGCACAGGCAAGGTTAGGAGAGTTTGACGTTGCTCTCAAAACATTGGAAGCAATCCGAATGCCATACTTTCGCGTTAATGCGCTCATAAGTATAGCACAGTTACAGATAGAGGCAGAGCCAGAGCAAATAGAGAAATACAAGATAGTCCTGAATAAGGCTGATGAATATGATAAAAATGCCGATCCTAAGCTGCTACTTTTTGCAGACAAGGTTCAGCTTTTGACTATTATAGCAGTGGCACGATCGGCTGTAGGAGAAACCGAAGCAGCCTTAGCAAATTTTGCCGCTCTTCTTGAAGCTGCACAAATAAAAAATACACGGGATCGTGATAAAGATTTCTCTATAATAGCTAGAGGATATGCAGAAGTAGGGGAATTTTCCACTGCTATTAAAATTAGCAACGATATAGAAGATGGATACCAGAAAATAAGCACGTTTTTGGCAATTGCCTGCGAGCAGTTCAAAAAAGGACAACAAGTTACAACTCTTGATATCGCCCTTGCAGCTAAAGAAAAAATTGAGGATGAACAAAAACGCTTGGAAGCGCTCAAGAGAATTGCTCAAATACAAGCAATAGCAGGAAAAGGTGAGGAGGCTCTAAGAACATTAGAGGCAATGCTTAGCGACCTTAACACGCACTTACGTGACATTGCCTTATTGTTCGCTCAAACAGGCGATCGAGTAAATTTTAAACGCTTGTTAATTCCCTGTGCATACTATTTAGATACTGCCTATCAAATGTGTGAATATTTAGCGCGGCTGTATCCAGAGCAAGCATCAGCAGTGGCAACACTTTTAAGTGATTTGAATGAAACGGAGCAGTAGTTTGCGATCGCACCTCATCACCCTCATAAAAAAACGCGAAGGCTAGTATATGCACCTAGCCATCATTATCTATTTACCTGCTAATACAGACCCCGCCTACAGACACCCGGCATCGATCTCTAGGGTCTTCCGCCGTAACAGAGTCTAAATCTTTAGTGCGAGCATTGTAATTATAATCCCCGGCAGGGATAGCACGAGTCGGTTGAGCGCAATGGGTAGACTCGTCACCATCTTCACTAAACGTTACCCTGACCATAGTACGCCTCAAACGGCAGTCCAAGGGTCGCAGTCCAAACTCATCTTCTAGAAACTGTTCCCTGTCATCGCTACTGTCATCTCTCCGATTGTTCCGGCTATTTCTAGTATCGCGATCGCGATCGCCATCAATACCCGAAACTTCTAAGGTATATCTACTATTACGGGAAGCATCTTTAGCCAAAACCAGGAGTTTGTACTCGCCAGATCTGGGTATGCGATAGGTAAAAGAATTCTCTTGGGAATAAGCCAATTGTTTGTTACTATCGGCATGGAACAAAACTAATACTGGAGAAAAGCCGCCTCTATCCATATCTAAATTGACTTCAATTTCCTCTCCAGCCTCAGCGCTAAAAGTGTACTCTTGACCGCGCAATTGCTCCACAGGCGTGCCTGGACTCCACATATTCCGAAAGCGGTAGGTAGGAGAGTTACTGCGAATTACGCCCTCAATAGGATCGTTATTCCGCACCTCTTCGGCCCCAGCGCTTGAGGAAATGCCTGTTAGCGCCATGCCTGCAATTAATACGCTTGCAGCAATACTACTGAAAAATTTACGTCCTTTCATAGAGCCTCCAAACAGCGAAAATCTCTGCCTTTGATTCGCCTGCATCTAAATTTATAACCTAGTCTCAATCTAATTTACTTAATACAGTGTTTACCTCCCTCAACCGGGCTATTTACGGAGTCAAAATTAGAGAAATAAAGTTATAATTTCTAGCCATAAATTGGTAGCTGGGCGCTGGCATAATACCAAAACCGGGTTAGTCATCCCCTTTATTAGTAATTCTGTCGTCATTGCGAGCGGAGCGAAGCAATCGCAGAGACTAGGCGATTGCTTCGCTCCGCTCGCAATGACAATAAAAGGGGTAGTAAACCCGGATTTGGCATAATTTATATCCGCAGCGATCGATATTCTTCAGTGACAGCGCCCACCCTACGTTTAATCCTAGCCGCAACTTAGAATTCCAGAGTCACCGTCAAGCTCAGCGGGTATTCCCACAGGTAGAGCAGCATTGGGGCCATCGTGACCGAAGGGTAGGTCAGAGACAATGGGGATATTTAAATCCGCTAGGCGATCGCGCAATACTTCTTCAACGGTAAAACTAAGAATATCAGGAGTCGCCTCGCAGCGGCTAAATCGCCCTAAAGCAATACCTCGAACCCCTGAAAAAGCCCCCATCATCCGCCACTGAGTCAACATTCGATCGATCCGGTAAGGAGCCTCAGTAACATCTTCAAAAGCGAGAATCGCATTAGTTAAATTTGGTTGATAGGGAGTTCCTAACAGGTGAGTAGCAACAGTAAGATTTGCCGGCAATAAAACGCCCGTTGCTCGTCCACCTCCCCAACCTTTACCCTGTAAAGGTTTTAAAGCTCGGCCTTCCACTAAGTCAAATAATCGCTCAACAGACCAGTCT
The DNA here is from genome assembly GCF_000332155.1 of Kamptonema formosum PCC 6407. Lineage (GTDB taxonomy): Bacteria > Cyanobacteriota > Cyanobacteriia > Cyanobacteriales > Microcoleaceae > Kamptonema > Kamptonema formosum. The sequence goes on from NZ_KB235903.1 coordinate 331,746, forward strand.
GGCTCAGAGGCTAAAGTTGTCAGCAGGGGGCCATGAACGCCCCAAATACCAAGATGAGCCTGACTCCAAAGTAAAGCCGTAATGTCAGAAAAGCCAATCAACCATTTGGTAATTGGTAATTGGTAATTGGTAATTGGTAATTGGTAATTGGTAATTGGTAATGCTTCCCTGCTCCTCTGCTCCTCTGCTCCCCCGCTCCCCTGCTCCCCCGCTCCTCTGCTCCCCCGCTCAAGAGTTCCCCTGCTCAAGAGCTCTAATAAGCGAGTGCTGCCATAACCACCTCTAGCACAGAGAATTGCACGACATTCTGCATCTTTGAGAGCATCAGTGAGTTGGTCTAGGCGGGTGTCATCGGTTCCGGCTAAATAACCCCAGCGGGAGTCAAAACCGGGGGTAAGTTCAACTCTATAGCCATGCGATCGCCAAATTTCAACACCTTTATCAAAAGCTTTAAATTCTCGCAAACAACCACTCGGAGCAATTACCCGCAGCAAATCCCCGCGTTGCAGCCACTTTCTTTCACTCATATAGCCGTTTTCAATTGAGTATGTACTATTTTTAATTAGTAATTAGGAATTTGTTAACAGTTAACAGTTAACAGTTAACAGTTAACAGTATCTCAAGGCAAAGTTAGAATTTCCACACCAGACTCAGTAACAGCTACAGTATGCTCAAATTGAGCAGTAAGCTTACCATCTTGGGTGACAGCAGTCCAACCGTCATCAAGGATCTCAACTTCCCAAGTACCCTCATTAATCATTGGCTCAATCGTAAACACCATCCCTTGTCTGAGACGTTTACCCGTCCCCCGCTTGCCGTAGTGTAAAATTTCCGGCACAGTGTGGAAAATACGGTGGATTCCATGTCCTGCGAAATTCTGCACTACAGAAAATCCTTCAGCTTCAGCATATTCTTGGATAGCTGCGCCGATGTCACCGATGCGAGCTCCTGGCTTCACTTCCGCAATTCCTCTTCTGAGACATTCCTCTGTTACTTCTACCAGTTTCTTTGTTTTTGGTGCAGGTTTTCCTACAAAAAAAGTTTTAGAAGTATCACCATGAAAACCTTCAACAATTGGCGTTACATCGATATTAATAATATCGCCTTCTTTCAGAATTTGTTTAGCATTGGGGATGCCATGACATACTACTTCATTGACGCTAGTGCAGATAGATTTAGGAAATCCTTTATAGCCTAAAGGTGCGCTTTTAGCACCATGAGCTAAAGTCCAGCGTTCCGCTTCGTCGTTAAGTTCGAGAGTGCTAACTCCTGGTTTTACCATTGGTTCGAGATGGTTAAGGAGTTCCGCCGCTAAACGTCCGGCGTTACGCATTTTTTCCAATTCTCTACTTGATAAAAGCACTAAAGTGTCATTGCTCATAGTTATTTTCTTCCTTAATTAACGCTTAGCAAACCTTCAATCTAATAGGACTTACACATGGTTGTACAGCAACCGTCTTGGCGGTAAAGTCACCGCTAAGATAAATAGTCGGACATAAAAAAACGTAGTTAGTCATTGTTTATTTTTGTCCACCTACTTAGCGGCGTGGCGGCGTTACGCGATCGGTGCATAAGTTTTATCTAAAATAGATTTGAACCAATCTTCAAGGCGCGAACCTAAAGCTTCTAGAGAGTATTCTATCTCTGCTTGTTGTCGGCAAGCATGACGGTCAATTTCATCTAGACGGGCGATCGCATCTACCAATCCTTCTACACTGTCGGGTTCTACTAAAAACCCTGTCTGTCCATCGCAAACAATCTCCGCTGGCCCACCTCGGCGGTAGGAAATCACGGGTACTCCACAAGCTAAAGCTTCGATCGCCACATTCCCGAAAGCTTCAACCCAACGCGGTGTCATCAATAACGCTTTACAGTTACCGAGTTCTGCTTGTAGTTTAGCTGTTGTCAGAAATCCTAAATATTTTACCGGAGCTTGGGGGTAATCTGCACAAATTTTCTGCCAGTAGTTTTCATCTTGAATTTTTCCCATAATTTTAAGGGGAATACCAGTAATTTGAGCGGCTGCAACTGCATCTTCTAAACCTTTTTCGGGAGAAATACGACCTAACCATGCTAATTGAAACTCTGGTTGAGGACAAAATTGGTATAAAGATAAGTCAAAGCCGCTGCTCAAAATTCTGCACTCCTTGGCAAAGGAAAAAGTTGCTGCTTGTGCTTCTGTGCAGACTCCTATTGTACCAGGAAATTGACTTGCTATTTGTTCTAGTATGCGATCTATTGTTTCTGAAAGGGAACCCATGCTGACCACATGAGCGATAGGAATGTTAAAAAATGGGGTTAAATAAAATGGTAGCCAATCGTAGGCAAAGTTAAGGATTAAATCATATTCATTTTGAACTTTTCTCGCGTATTCCCACATATTGGCAATGACTGAATCTCCCGGCATGACAATCGGTGTATTGCGATCTTGAGTTTGGGCAGGAGTTTGGAGTTCTCCGGCAATTTGGATGACGGGAATTGCTGTTAAAATGGAGCCACTGGGAGCTACAACGTCTATTTTTATGCCGCGACGTTTCAATTCAAAGGCCATATTAAATAAGGTTAATTCGACTCCGCCGCCTAGTCCAGAACCGAGCGATCCAACTGATGTTGACATTAATAATAATTTCATATAATTTGGTAATTGGTAATTGGTAATTGGTAATGGGTAATTGGGATACACAGATTTTACAGATGACTCTGATTTCACAAACTAAACGATCGTGACTCTAACTAATCCGTGTAATCCGTGTAATCGGTAAAATCCGCGATCATAATTGGTAATGCGTAATGGCTAATGGTTAGTGGCTAATGGTTAGTGGCTAATGAGACAGGACTGATATCATGTCCGGTTAAATACTTGTCATGTTAAATACTTGTCATGTTAAATACTTGTCATTGCGAGCGAAGCGAAGCAATCGCCTAGTCTCTGCGATTGCTTCGCTTCGCTCGCAATGACAGATCAGATCGTAAGTAATTTGCCGGACATGATATTACGCACCCAACCAAAGAAACCGGGTTTTTTACGAAAATACTTCGCCAGAACCCACAGGTGCTCTCAAAAACCCGGTTTCTGGAGCCATAAGTGTAAGTCCTGTGAAACTTAAAATTAAGCATTAGTGAAAAGCATGATAAAATCGAATAGAGTTAGCTTTAATCATAGATGATTCCGGTCATAGAAAAAGTGGCACATTAAGCGTAGAATATTATAGATTCGTTTACGCGATCGCGCTCGAAGTCTATGGTACCTCGACTCACCGAAACTCAATTGGCACAGGCGATCGCTGAGATCGAAAAGTTATCGCAGCGGCGCGAGTCAGAATTATCTCCAGAGCAAGTAAGAGAAATTTTACAAGAGTTGAATCTTCCTGACGAGCTTCTAGAAGATGCGATCGCGCAGTTGCAGCGTCGCAAAGTGCTAGAACAACGCCAGCGAAGGAACCGCTGGATCGCGATCGCCACGACAGCAGTAATAATCGCAGCGATCGCTCTAGGTGTTCTGTTTTGGCAAAATTGGCAGCAACAAATCGCTCAAGTTGTTGCAGGACAAGACCGGATTGCTCTATCTAAAACCAGTGGTGACAACCTCTCTCAAGTCAGCCGTCAAACAAATCCCCGCGTTTACTACCAAGTTACATTAAAAAATGCTCCGATCGATCGTCAGTTATCTCTGCAATGCGACTGGATCGATCCCAGCGGTCAAACTGTACATCAAGGGCGGTATCAAACTCGCGCGATCGCTACACCGATTTGGAATACCTACTGCTTTTATAATCTCGACTCTGCTTCCCCCCAAGGAAATTGGGAAGTGCGGATGTCGCTGGATGGGCGCATTCTCAGCACTCAGCCGTTTACGGTGCAGTAGATGGGCGATCTCGGTAAACCTTCACAGTTTGTAGGCTATTGGGGACGGGGCGATTCCCTGCGGGATAGCTTCGTTTCCCGTACTGAAATGCTGCGACGTTTAGTACCTGACTATGGCATCCGAGAGTGCCAACTATCTGAGACAGACACGCAATTAGAGTGGGCGATCGCATCTACTTCGGCGATCGATGCTAACCAAGTGACACTTAATGCTTGTGGGCGCAAGCAGCCAACCGATTTGCCGGGAGATGCTTGGGTGGCGGTGGAAGCGAGACAGCTAAGACTAGGGCGCGATCCGTTTGGGCGAGTACCCCTGTACTGGATGCAGTTAGGAGAAACAATTTGGTTTGCGACGCGCCTGCAACTGCTGTCACCGCTGATTCCCTCTCCTCAAGTTAGCGCGATCGCTCTACACAGCTATGCTTGTTTTTCCTACGTACCCACACCACTAACGCCGATCGAGTCAATTGCATCCGTAGCAGCGGGAACCGAGATGATTTGGCAAGTGGCAGATGGGAATGCGATGTCCTTGCCAAAGGTGCGATCGCTGCACTCCGCTTGGCAGGAAGCGCCCCAACTACTGCGGCGTGAAGACGAGGCGATCGCGCAGTTGCGAGTGCTTTTACAGCAGGCGATCGCGCGACAGGTGGCAGATTTGCCGATCGATGAACCCGTTGGCGTTTTGCTCTCAGGTGGCATAGATTCTTCACTGGTGACGGCGTTGCTGGTTGAGGCGGGTTTGCAGGTGCGGGCCTATAGCCTCGATTTTGGCGTAGAAGGCTATTCAGAATTGCCCTATGCTCAGCAGGTAGCGGACTTTTTACAGATTCCGCTGGTGCGAGTGGTAGCAACAGGCGATCGCCTGTTACAGGCGCTAGGAGCGACCGCTAAAGCCCTGGATTTGCCCTATGGAGATGGCACAACTGGCCCGCTATTCTTACTCAAACAAGCAGCGGCGCAAGACGTGCGGGTGATATTCAACGGCGAGAATGGCGATCAGCTATTTGCTGGATGGACGAACAAACCCTTGATTGCCAACGGAGTTTACGATCGGGAGCATCCTACCGCAGGGGAAACCTTTGAGCAGCAGTATTTGCGGACATTTCAGCGATTTTATGGATATGAATCGCATATATTTTCACCCGCACTCTTAGCCCAAATTCAAGATCGCGATTTGAGCGTTTATTTAAAAGATGCGATCGCAACGGCAGCCTGCCCTTCTTTGCTGGCAAGGCTTAGACGAGCTTCGCTGATGCTTAAAGGCGCACAAAATATTCAGCCCAGGGCAACAGCATTAGGGTTTGCACATGGGTTATGGGTGCGATCGCCATTTTGTGACCCCGACCTGACGGCCTGGACGTTTCAATTACCTGGAGAGCTTTTGCTGCAAGGCGCTTGCGAAAAATACATTCTCAAAAAAGCGGCCGATCGCTGGTTGCCCCCGGAAATTGTCTGGCGCGAAAAGCGCGGGATGGGCGTTCCGTTAAAGGTTTGGTACTATCGCGAGTTTTGGGGTGCGATCGGCCGGTGGCTGAATCCGAATGTGTTGCGGTCTGAAAATCGCTGGCAGCCTTATTTAGCCGACGCGATGCTATCTGGAGGACTTGGAATTGCTATGCGCGATCGCTATATTGGTAATAATCTTTGGCTGCTGCTGATGTGGCAGGCATGGCGAACCGAAGTTTTAGGAGAAATTCCGGTTAAGCGATCGCTGGATCATGTTTTTTGGCTACCACCTGCGATCGGGCAAAGGATTTGGAAGTATCGAAGGAGTCGGCAATGAGCGAATCTGTGGTTGAGGAGCAAGCTAAAATACATTCGCCACCATTCTCGCAAGCATTGGCGCAGGAATTGCTATCAGCTTACGGTTCTCCGTTGTATGTGTATCAGGGCGATCGCTTGCGTCAGACGCTCGATCGCATCGCGCGATCGATTGACTATCCGCAGGTTCAGTTTCATTTTGCTAGCGTCACCAACGGCAATATTGCTCTGTTACAACTGATTCAGCAGGCTGGCTGGGGGCTACACGCGAATACACCGGGCGATGTGTTTTTGGGACTGAAAGCTGGTTTTACGAGCGATCGCATCGTCTACACTGGCAGTAACCTCAGCCGGGTTGATATTCAGCAATTGCTCGACTGGAACATCAATCGATTCAACTTCGATAGCCTGTCGCAACTTCACGATTTTTGCGATTGTTCCCGCAGTCAAGCGCGATCGATTCATTCCGAAATCGGACTGCGCCTCAACTCACCGGAATTAACGGGAGACAGCCGTATTGGGGTACGTCCCGCAGAATTTGACAAGGCCAACGCGATCGCACAGCAGCATGGGTTTAAAATTACTGGACTGCACTTCTACCGGGGGACGGGGACTAACGCCACCAGTGCGTTTATAGACGCGATCGATCGCGTCGTAGCCATCGCCCAACAGCTTCCTGATTGGCGATCGCTCGATTTTGGTGGTGGATTTGGCTATCCCTATCGAGGCGGTGCGGCCTTTGACTGGAGGGAGTTTGGTACAGCCATTACTCAAAAGCTGACTGCGCGATCGCACCCGATCGAGTTAGTAATCGAACCCGGACGAGCCGCGATCGCAGGTTGCGGCGTAATGCTGGCGAAAGTTGTCTCGGTAAAGTGGCAATGCGATCGGCAAATTGTTGGCGTGGATACGACTGTGGCAAATTTATCTGTGCCTGCGGTACATGGCGGCTATCGAGCGATCGCAGTTTGGGAAAATGAATCTAGCTTGGGAGACAGTACGCGATCGCGATATCAAACGGATATTTGCGGTAACACGACTTACTCGCGAGATTATTTGGGACGAAATTGTTGGCTACCTTCACTTAAAATTGGAGATGCGATCGCGATTTTGGATAGCGGGGCTTACGGCTATGCGATGTCGTCGCATTTTCTGCATCGTCCTCGTCCTGCGGAGGTATTAATTGAAGGCAACCATCATCGATTAATTCGGCAGCGAGAAGACTATTCTATCTTGTTAAACGGGCAAATCTTCTAAATTAATCAGGAGACTGAAATGGGAATGAAATGCGTCCAGTGTGGAACCGACAACAATTTGCGCGATCGTACTAATAACTCAGGTCGCTGTAAGAATTGCAATCATCCATTTGTGTTTGAACCCACTACCGTCACCGATAAAAAATTAGCATTCACAGATCCATTTTTCAAGAAGGCGCTCGAAGATATTTCTAGCCAAAATATATTATTCTTCACGCCCAAACAGTTTTTGTATTTTATTGATAAACGCCTTAAAACTCGCGCCTCAACTCCCCGATGGTTGTGGATTTTTATCTACTTATTTTTGGGCTTGTTGGTATGGGGGAGTGGTAATATCATTAACGCTATTCTTACAATGAGTTTGTTAGGGCTATTTTCCTACGGAATCAGTATTTCACAAAAACGCAGTCAACACGGAATTCCTGAAGTATTTCTAGTCAATGCCGCACAAAGCGATCGGTGGCTGCGAAGCTGGCAAAAGGTGAACGGAAGATTAGAAAAACTGCTGCGTGCCCCTCGTCAAAATGCTTTGCCTGCTAGCATCGATCGCGAAGTCAGCGCCTACAGTTTCGATCGCGCTATTGTTTGTGACAGTGACGAAATCACTCAATTCCTAATTGCCAATAACGTCCATTTTGAAAATAACTGTGCGATTCTTAGCATCAGCGGCTATCCCCGAAGCATCTTCAAGACGGTGATAGAAATGCTACGTCGCAATGCCGATTTAAAAGTGTATGCGCTGCACGATGCTAGCCCTTCTGGAGTAAGTTTAGTACATCAATTGCGAACTAATCCAGACTGGTTTGCGAATCAATCAGTAACGATTTTTGATTTAGGTATTTCTCCCCGTCAAATCTTAGAAACCAGCAATCTATTTGTGCAAAAATCAGTGGCAATGGCAGAAACAGCCCGTCAATTACCTGACACCGTGAGGCAAAGCTTAACAGCTAAAGAACTAGCGTGGTTGGATGCAGGTAATTTTGTTGAATTGGAATCGTTTACGCCGCAGCGGTTGTTGCGCGTCGTCAACTATGGACTTGCTCAAAGTGGCGATCCGCAGAGCAATGACGGTTTAATATTAGTGGATAATTCTGTAGGGTATGGTGGCGGCTATGTTTTTATCTCCGATAGTTTTGGTTAGGGCGTGTTTTCAAACTTTGTAATCAGATTCATCTCCCCTAAAAAAGACTGAAATTGTCACAGGAATTACGCAACTGCCAGACTTAAATCAATTCATTCGCAAACAATCGAGATTCCCTGCTGGAAAACCTGCACCGCTTCAGCAAAATTAGTCTCGCCCATCAAAATGCAGCGTTTTAGCAGGTCAATATCCAGCATTTCCAATCCTGAAAGTTCGCTCCGAACCACTTCTTCATAACCATGCGATCGCAGATGATAAAGTCGCAACGTGCCATCCTCCCAAAACCACACTTCTGGCACGCCCAGAGCTAGATATTTTGCTAGCTTGCGCGATCCTCCACTGGTATAAACTATCTCAATAGACAAATCGGGAATCGATTTAACTTCCCCCAAACAAAACGATTTGTCTGCCTGAGTTGAAGCTTCTCCCGTCTTCTCCTGCGTCATCGAACCGGAAGGGTAAAATTTGACACCTCTCATCAGCAGAAAAGTTGTCACTAGGTAGCCAACAATTTCAGAAAAATTTTCGTGCTCGAATCCCGGCATAAGTATCTCGATCGCACCTGCAAAAAAAGATAATTTCACTTTGGGCGAATCTTCCACAGCCTTCTGGATTAACTTAAATTGCTCCCATGTGCCGTTAAGCACTACTCGCCGTTCAAGAGTTTCCCTTGAGAGAACTTGTGTCATTGGAACTGCACCATTATCTCCTGTTAACATCATAACCCTAACGACGATTCACTTGTAACCAGATTTCCAGCGTCACCAGCAACCACAGTTTCAACCCATAGCGGGGAAAAACTTCGCCGCGATAGTTTAGCCACTCCCGGATCAGCGCTTGATTGAGATAGGGCGCGATCGCAGCCCGTCGATTCAGCAGCAGCGATCGCGCCTGTCGCTGCCAATGCGTCAAAAACCACTGCTGCATTGACATTACCATGCCGCTTTTCGGACGATTGACGATCGCATCGGGTAGCAAATCGGCGACAGCAGCTTTGAGGACGGCTTTTTCTTGTGCGCCGGAAAGCTTGTATTCTGGGGGAATTTGTAAACTCAGCGCCACCATGCGCGGATCGAACAGGGGCGATCGCGCTTCCAATCCGGCAGCAGTGGTTAAATTATTCACTTTGGTTAAAATGTAGTCGGCTCCCTTAAACTCAATATTTAGCCGCATCAGTCGATTCAAAAAGGTGGTTTCTGTCCGTTGCAATTCCTCACCAAAGACGGAAGGCGCATCCTTTACCAGATTCCAGACTTCTGGCTTTAGCAAACGCGGCAAATCGACATAACATTTCTGAAAAGAAGTCAAGTAAGCTGCGATCGCATCGCCTTCACCATGAATCGAACCGTACAAACTATTTAGCAGCATCGGCTTATTTTTCGGCCCACCAAAGCAGGGATCGCCGCCTTCGCCATTAAGCACCACATCCACAAATTCCTTTGCCGATCGCGCTAGCAGCAAATTTGGCACAGTCAAGCCTTCCCCCACTGGATCGTCCATCGCCTCCAGCGTTTCCGGTAGCAACTGCCAAATGTGCTGCGGCGAAACTTCTAAAATATGGTGTTCAGTGCCACAATGTGCGGCTACGATGTTGGCAAATTCAATCTCACTCGGATACTCCGCGCCAAAGTGAATCGAAAAAGTATGAACCGGACGATCGTGCAGCCGCGCTGCGATCGCGGTCACGCAGCTTGAGTCAATACCGCCTGAAAGGTATGCTCCCACTGGTTTGTCAGCCGGAAGCGCCTGCTGTACCAGTTGTTCCAACAGCGATCGCACCTGCCCAGCGTGCCATTCCATCGGGCGATCGGCGTTAGTAATTTGCTCCTGCGGCTGCCAGTAGCGCTGTGGCTGGGCCACCGGTAAGCACAGGTAGCTACCGGGCCGTAACTCTCGCACTCCCTGCCAGAGCGTTTGCGTTCCGGGTACAAACGCACAGCACAAATAATCTCGCAAAGCGATCGGGTCGAGTTCTTGAGGATGATAGAGATTGAGCGATCGCAGTCGAGGCGCAACCCAGCTAGTCGTTCCCGTCGTCGTGTAGTAGAGCGTTTTGGCCCCGACGCGATCGCGCCCCAGACACAAGGTTTGTTGTTCTCGATCCCAGATAACAATGGCAAACTGCCCTTCAAGCAAGCTCAGTGTTTCAGTACCCCACTGTTCCCATAGCTGCCCGACGATCGCCAGATCGCTCAATCCATCTGCGTTAGTCAGTTGTTTGAGTAGAACTGAGCGATCGAAGCAGCAGTCACCCACCAGCACAAATCGCTGACTAGGACTGAAGGTTGGCTGGACTGCGATCGCCGCAAAACCGGAAGTTGCCCAGGTAGCAGGCTGCGATCGCGCTGCTGGCCCCCAAGCAATGACCCAATTTGGATTGATAAACTTTTGAGTTTGCATCTGTAGCTAGGGGCTAGGGGCTAGGGGCTAGGGGCTAGGGGCGAAGATGGGGGAGATGGGGGAGATGGGGAAGATGGGGGAGATGGGGGAGTGGGGGAGATGGGGAAGATAGGGGAGAAGGAGAAGAAGGGAAACAAGGGAATAGAATCAGCGAGTTTCAGTAACTCAGAACGTCCTCACTAGCAAGAAGGTTGCTATATTTTCGTCAAAAAACCCGGTTTCTTTAGTTGGGTGCGTAATAATACCATTTCTCCAAAGTTTTGCTACAGTCACAACGCTCCGATTAACTTCATACAATTACCCTACTGCGGCTACTGTTGCATGATTTTGGAGAAATGGTATAAATATCATGTCCGGTTAAATATAGCAACCGCCACAACGGTTAAGACACTCACTCAGGGCCCAAACTATTGACTCTCTTCCCCTCTTTCCTCTCTTTCCTTCTTTCCCTAGCCCCTAGCCCCTAGCCCCTAACCGCCCTGGCGGTTGCTATACTTGTCATTGCGAGCGAAGCGAAGCAATCGCAAGGTCTCTGCGATTGCTTCGCTTCGCTCGCAATGACAGATCGTAAGTAATTTGCCGGACATGATATAAGTCCTGAATTAGCAATTAGCAATTAGCAATTAGCAATTAGCAATTAGCAATTAGCAATTAGCAACTAACTACTATCTGAGTTATTATCAGTTAAATTGCTGGAATTTGACCGAGATGATTTATCATTCCCAGAAAGGGGAAGGTTGCGGTTTAACTGAGTTATAGCCCAACGCGCTGTTTCCTGAACTTCTGCATCGGGATCGTCGGCGGCCCGCTGCAATAAGTGACTAACTTGATTGACTAACTCATAAATCCGTGTCAGATCCCGAATCGCATTTTTACGGACTTCGGCACTTTCATTTTGTAATGATATCAGCCAAGCGCGATTCATGGGTTTGAGAGTTTTAATGCCGATTTCTGACAAACTTGACAAAATTAAGCTGTGCTGCTTGGAGTCCGAGTTAAGTAGTAGATTTACTAAGGGTTCAATGGCTCTAGAATCTCCTCGATCGCCTAGTTCCCAAATTGCTTTATGCCGTTTGGTGGGATGGGGGTGAGCTAAATCTTTGATGAGTTGGTCAATAAGATTAATTTTACTTGGAGCTGAGGTTTCTTCAACAAAAATATCTGCTGTATGATTAAATGGCTCTGCTGGATTAAATTTTTCCGACAAGTCCACGCCAGGAACACTGTAGTTTTTACTATAATTTCCGGGTGTAAAATCCTCTGAATTGTCACCACCTATCGCTGCTTCAGATTCGGGCTCGTCAGGCTCAAAGCTCGACGTTGAAGGGCGATCGGAGTTGTCGATCGCGCGATTTCTAGGCATTGCCGGAGGATAGGGTGGCGGATAAATTCCATTAACTGTATTCGGAAAAACGGCTGCCTCTGGGTCATCTGGAGAGTTATTTCTGAGCTGATTTCTTTGAGGCTTGCGTTTGCGAGCGATCGCGACTTTTCGCTGTAAATTCTCAGGTTCGCCGCTACTGACAAGTTTGAGCAAAATAAATACTGCTGCACCTGTGACTAAAAATGCTGCCAAACTCAACAACAATAAGCTCCGCTGCTTTAGCAGAACTCGAATGATAGAGCTTACTGGTTTTGGAATTCGAGAATTAGAGGAATTGGCTTTTTCTTGCTTGGGAGCGGGAGTAGGTTTCCCTGGAGTAGGGGTTGAGGTAGGTTTTGATTGCCCAGGAGAAGGCTCCTGAGCGGCAACAGGGGCGAGTCCAAAGACAATTACTTGGGAATTGGCAATTATGCCCTCAGTCCCGCCTGTCGCACTTGCAGAGGTGGGAATTTGATTGTACAAACCTGTAGAGGAGCGATCGCTTCCTCCCCTGCCCTCCGTAGGGGCAAAGCTTAGACAGACAATGCAAGTCAGTAAACACAAACTGGAGCGGTAGTGCGCCATAAGACTCAATCGGGGTTTTGAGAGGCAACGCCGCGTGACGGGCTTTGGTGTAACCTTGAGCTAGCTCAATCCTAGCTGCTATGCACCCAACTAACTAACGAGCGTGAAACGATATAGAACAGTGGCGGTTGGTAAGGAAGTAGAATGCAGAAAGTTTATTACCACTGAGCCCCTGGGGAAAAGTGGAGAAACGGCTGAACAAAAAGTTTGGGATGCCGTCCGCCTTGCCTTTGCCGATCGCGACTGCATTGCCTACTGGCGCTATCCTATTTTTTCTAAGGTAGGCGAGTTTCGCAAAGAGCCTGATATTCTGATTGCCGATTTGAAACTGGGCTTAACTATTATCGAGGTTAAGTCGATCGTAATTGACCAAATTGTAGCGATTAATGGTCACAAATGGGAATTCCAAAATTTTTACACTACTAGCGGCAACCCTTATCAGCAAGCTGAAAATCAATTATTTGCGATTCTTGGGTACTGCGATCGCGAAATGGCTCTGCGCGATCGTGTCAGCGGGAGAGCGATCGTTGCTTTGCCCCTAATTAATCAGCAGCAGTGGCACGAAAAAGAGTTTAACAAACTTCCGAGTTGTCCGCCCATCATTTTTAAAGACAATCTCGAAAGCGATTTGGGACTGGGAACTAGGGATTGGGAAGTAGAGACTAGGGAAATGGATATTTGTTCCCCTGCAAAACAATCGCTAATTGAGATAATTGAGCAAGTCGCTCCAGTTAAGAAGGGAACTCAACTTAGTAACGAACAGTGGAAACTATTGCAAGCTGTCATCAGCGGCACGCCCATGTTCCGTCCCCCACCTCGAAAATTTTATTTAGGAAAAACGAGAGCATCTGGAGGAGCAGAAAATTCTCTAATTCACAATCCACTATCTTTATCTCCCCTGATTCAAGAATCTGAGACAGGCTTAAATTATATCCCTCGCGCAGAAGTTTTAGCCAAATTACAAAATCAGTTATTAACACTAGATTTACAGCAAGAACACATCGGCAAAGAAATCCCCCCAGGGCCACAAAGAATTAGAGGAATTGCTGGCTCAGGCAAAACAGTTTTACTTTGTCAAAAAGCGGCAATTATGCACTTAAAGCATCCAGATTGGGATATTGCTTTAGTATTTTTCTCCCGCAGTTTATACGAAACAATTATCGGAATACTGGATAAATATTTGCGTCGATTTAGTTATGGTGAAATCGGATATAACCAAAACAATACAAAGTTACAAGCCTTCCATGCTTGGGGTGCAAAAAATCAACCGGGACTCTACAGCACTCTTTGCCGAGCATCAGGAATCTGGTCTTTGAGCGTTAACGATACTGAATTTCAGCAACCCAATGAAGCTTTAGCCTATGTTTGCACCCATTTATTGAAATCAGCTAAAATCCCTCAAATATTTGATGCCATTTTGATTGATGAAGGTCAAGATTTGATTGTAAATGATGAATTAAAATATGAGGGGAAACAGCCTTTTTATTGGATGGCATACCAAGCTTTACGACCTGCGAATTCTTCCTCTTTCTCCCCGGAAGAAGGAAGCCTTGGCGGTCGAGATTTACGGCGTTTAATTTGGGCTTATGATGAAGCACAAAGTCTAGAAAGTCTGAACATTCCCACTGCTAGCGAGTTATTTGGCGACGATTTAGGACATTTGGTCAGTGGCCAGTATAGCGGCGGAATTAAAAAGACTGAAGTTATGCACAAATGCTATCGCACTCCCGGCCCAATTCTGACAGCAGCTCATGGTATAGGGATGGGTTTGTTACGGTGGGAGGGAATGCTAACTGGCATTACTCGCATTGAAGATTGGGAAGCAATTGGGTATCAAGTAATAGGGGACAATTTAACCGAGAAATCTTCAGTTATTTCCACAGATATAGCAACATTCTCAGCGATTAGTACAGATTTTGTAGGGGCGGGTTCGCCTGAATCTTTGCCACCCATCGACAAATTATCAAAACCCGCTCCCACCCCACTTAACCCCTATAAGTTATCTCTTGGTAAGTTTACCAATGGTCAAAAAATCACTCTTTACCGTCCTTCTGAAAATTCTCCAAATCTAGTCCCTAAGTTGTGGGGAAGTCCAGTTTTAGAGTTTCAGGCTTATCATTCTCGCGTGGAAGAATTGACAGCGCTTGCCGATAATATTCTCTATACTTTAAAAGTAGATGGCCTTCGACCTTCGCGGGAAATTTTGGTAATAGTTTTAGGCTCTAATTTTGAAGCAATGGAACTAGAAAGTTATGTTGCTAGTTTCTTGATGGAACGAGGAATTGATGTCTATATTCCCAGTACACCTGAGTGCAATATTTTGAAGCCAGATAAAGAAAGTCGCGATCCAAATCGCTTTTGGTGTGAAGGGGGGGTGACAGTTTCTCGCATTCACCGTGCTAAGGGTAATGAGGCTGATATGGTGTATGTTGTTGGCTTTGATCATGTGGCTAAAGATGAGAGTAATTTGAGTTTAAGAAATCAGTTATTTGTAGCTTTAACAAGGGCTAAAGGTTGGCTGCGATTGAGTGGTATCGGTGCTTATCCGATGTATGAGGAAATGTGGCGAGTGATGGAGAGTGGGGATACTTTTACTTTTACTTTTAAGCGCAAGCCAAAGCGAGAGATAAGTGTTACAGATACGGGGGAAATATTGAGGCGATATGCTGATGGCGATCGGAATTTTCAAGGGATAAATTTAGCTGGTGTGGAGTTAGTGGGGGTAAATTTGCAGAATGCGAATTTAATTGGTGCTAATCTTCAGGAGGCTGATTTAAGGAATGCTAAGTTAGATGGTGTAAGGTTAGTAATTGCTAATTTGAGTGATGCTGATTTGAGTGGTGCTAGTTTAAGGAAGGCGAAGTTACTAGGGGCGATTTTAAATGATGTACAATTGAATCATGCTGATTTAAGTCGGGCGGATTTAAGTGATGCTCAGTTGAGGAATGGGCAGTTAGTTGGTGCTATTTTGAAAGAGGCTAATTTGAGTGGTGCCGATTTAAGTGGGGCTAATTTACTGGGGGCGAATTTAGAGGCGGTTAATTTTAGTGATGTGAATTTTATGGGGGCAATTATGCCGGATGGAACGATTTTTAGTAGCGGTGTTGACGGTTGGTAAGTCAAAATATTAGCACTTACGCAGGGAGTCCCAGAAACCGGGTTTTTGAGAGAATCTGTGGGTAACAACGAAATATTTTCGTAAAAAAACCCGGTTTATGAGGTTGGGTGCGAAAGTCCTATTGATAAAAGGAATTAATATGAACTTACGACCAAAAACAACAGCGATCGCGCTTTGGGGAAGGAAGGGCGATCGCACGATACATACAACAGAATTAAAGCTGGCTGATAAACTCATCTAGAGTCGTACAAGTCCAAGCTTGGCGAAGCAACGCCCGCAAATTTTCAGGCGTTAACCCCTCACCCTCAAGTTTTGGGTTTACCTCTGGTGGCACAGAGTTAAACCTCACTTCTAAGGCATCGAAAATAGAAGTTTTCAAGGCTTGTTTTTGTCCTTTTTCTACTCCTTGTTGAATGATCTCCTGATAAATGACTGACTCGCGCATAATGTCCTCCCGAAACAATTGTTTGATTAAGCTTTTTTCAAAGCGCAAACCTGCTAAGATTTCGCTACAGACTGCAATCTGACCCCGTTCTGCTGATGGCTCAATTTTAGCTAATTCTTCACCAACTTGACTGAGCAAACGTTCTGGGGTGTCTGTCTGGCACAGAGCCGCTAACGGCAAGAGAGCGGGATTGTGTAATAATGGTTCTGGGTCTTGCTGCCACATTCGGATGATTTGATAGCGATGCCTCGTGTTTTCTACACGAAATTGGTCTTTTAACCGATTAGCAGCAGAGGTTTCTTTGAGGATAACGAGTGCTTGTGTGATGGGCACTCGATATCGCCGATAAAGTCTTACCCAGTAGTCTAACATTCTTAGGGGTAGGGGTGTTTCGCCAGCTACGTTGACCTCGAATTCTAAGTGGAGAATTCGTTCTTGGGTGCGTAAAAAGGTGAGATAATCGGCTCGGATGGGTTCAATTGCTAATTCGGTTTTTAGGATTTCAACGGATGTGGGGGTTTGTCCTAATATCCAGGTGGCAAATTCTGCTGGGTATTTTTCCGAGAGATATTTGCAGGCATTGTCATAAGACATTCAAGGAATTTAAGTTGTAATTGAGTACGTTTTTATTATAAGCAAGAGAGAGTTTAGGCTGTTGATTAGTTTTATAGGATTATAGCATTATATTGGCAGGGATCGCGCTTTGGGGAAGGAAGGGCGATCGCCGCGCCAGATTCAGCAGAAATGATTATTTAAGTTAGACTAATAAATATGATATTTAGGAGAAAAATCTATGAGGGTAGAACGGTGGGATGACGATCGCTTAGATCGTTTAGCTAATACAGTAGAAAGTATTGGCGATCGCATGAATGCTTTCGATATTCGCATGGATGCTTTAGGCGCTAAATTAGAAGTCACGGCTAATATCGCAGATAGTAATGCTCGTGTGATTCAAGCTTTAGCAAATGTGGCAGCAGAGGCCAGAGAAGAACGGCAGCAGTTATTTGAGAGAATGGATCGGCAACAGGCCAATATTGAGGGTTTAAGAATTGAGACAGCGCGGATGCTTGATATTCTATTAAATCAACGGAATCAGGGGGATAATCCTACTGCTTAATTTCATAATAAGTAGTCGGACATAAATAAACGTAGTCAGTCATTGCGAGCGAAGCGAAGCAATCGCAATGCCTTGAAATTGCTTCGCTCCGTTCGCAATGACATTGTTTATTTTTGTCCATTTACTTACGTGAGTTCGACAGGGGTTAAAACCCCCGTCTCAAAGATTAAGTCCTCTTAAGAGGACTAAGGAAAATTCATTAGTTTTTTAGTCCTCTTAGGATACACCAAAATAAGTAGCTAGCTCTTCGGAACCACCGATTAATTTGCCATCTATAAACACTTGAGGTACTGTTGCTGCTCCAGTCATTGCTAGCAAAGAGCGTGTCGTAGCATCCTTACCCAAGACAATTTCTTCGTAGTCTAAACCTTGCTCTTGTAAGATTGCTTTGGCACGAGCGCAGAATGGACAACCTGGTTTTGTAAATAAGGAAACCACTTTGGGTTTTACAGCTTGCGGATTAATGTAATTGAGCATCGTCTCAGCATCCGAAACTTTAAACGGATCGCCTGGTTCTTCCGGCTCGATAAACATTTTCTCGATCGTGCCATCTTTGACTAACATCGAATAGCGCCAAGAGCGTTTACCGAAACCTAAATCGACTTTATCAACTAGCAATCCCATACCTTCGGTAAATTCCCCGTTGCCGTCAGGAATCATGGTAATATTAGTTGATTCTTGAGCTTTTGCCCATTCATTCATCACGAAAGTATCGTTCACAGAAATACAAATGATGTCATCGACACCATTTTCTTTAAAGGTCTTAGCTAATTGGTTGTAGCCAGGAACGTGAGTTGATGAACAGGTAGGTGTAAAAGCACCAGGTAATGAAAAAACAATTACTGTTTTACCTGAAAATAATTCATCAGTTGTGACTTTCACCCATTCGTTATCTGTGCGAGTGTGGAAAGTCACAGAAGGTACTCTCTGTCCTTCTCGGTTAGGTAACATAAGTTTTGCTCCTTGATTCAACAAAATTAGAAGGGATGGGGTTGGGGTTTGGAAATGTCTTCTCTATTTAAACGCGATCGCGTTTAAGGGGCGAATGTTCTGGAACATTAATAATTATGTCCGAACTGATTCGCTTTTCCTTACCCTTACAGTTGAAATCGTAGCGCTATTTGGTTAGTGCAGTACGTTGTTACTCGACTGTAGCGCGATCGCGTCTCTCCCTACTTCTTCGGGGCAACAAAAATCTAGCCCCATTTTTTTGATAAATGGGGTTGGCGGTGAAGGTTCCAGCCATTACCGCAGTTTTTCTCCTGCTTCCAGCAGCCAAGCCTGGGGATGGTGGGTAAAACCGATGTGGGGATAATATTCGGTAGCGGCTGGGGCCGCCAGTAATACTAAGTGAGCTTGTTCGCCAGATTCTATTTGGGTTCTGCGGATTAATTCTTTGCCAATTCCTGATTTTTGATGGGATTTTCTTACTGCTAAATCTGACAAGTAGGTGACGTAACTAAAATCCGACATAGCTCTGGAGATGCCGACTAGCAATTCGCCATCCCAAGCGGTAACGATCAAATTAGAATTAGCAATCATCTGCTGGATGCGATCGCGATCGTCAATTGGTCTTCTTTCACCGAGAGTTGAGGCTCGATATAGGTCGATTACCTCATCTACATCCAAATCATTTCCTACTCGATATTGAATCATTGTGTACCTATCGAATTTAGATTTTATATTTTAGAGCGATCGCGCTCGGAAAATCTAAATGCGACTGAGCAACTACGATGCTTTAGGATAATCTTGTTTGTCTGATGACTCTACCGCCATTTTCTCCGCTTTGTCTTTAATTGACTTCAGTACCTGCCGCACTACCCAAGTAGATAAGCGAGGATTATTTTCTATTTCTGTAATTAGACTGTCTAAGTCTTTAACGATTGCATTTAATTGTTGGGTAGAATTCTCTGGCATGGCTTGAATTTTAATTATTTAGCACTTACACACTTCGACCTAAGAAATCGGGTTTTTTACTGAATATGCAGGTGGCGACGAAGATACTAGGACTTACGCACCCAACCTCATAAACCGGGTTTTTTGACGAAAATACTTCATTCTTACCCACAGACGATCTCAAAAACCCTGTTTCTGGAACTCCCTGCGTAAGTCCTGGTCTCTTCCTAAAAAACTGCTGGTTGAGCGAAGTTAAAACCCGATTCCTGGCCCCCAGTGAGTTAGCAAAGTGGTTGACCAGCCTGCTTGAACTCGAAAAGGATGGCTCTTGCTCCTTATATCCAGGTGAGTTTGACAACATCAGGAATCGGGAGCAAATTTACATAAGTTAGCAATAATTAATAAGCTTTAATGCTTGTCAAGATTTATTTAATGCGATCTTAAGAGAAAATACAATTTTTATTTTAGTTACTAAAACTACGCTATTCTCAAAGTATTGCGCGATATCCATAACTTTAATGTATCTGGACTTGAAAACAGGTTTTCCTAGTTAAAGTCTAGATCGTCATGCTCTAAATCATTTCAAAAAGAGCAATTTTAAACTATTTTCGGTTGGAGGGAATATGAACGAAAAAGTCATTTCTACCGCTCGGAACGTTGCCATAGTTGGCCCCTATCTCAGCGGCAAAACCACGCTACTAGAAAGTTTGCTGTCGGTGATGGGGGCAATTTCCCGTAAAGGTAGTGTTAAGGATGGTAATACAGTTGGGGACAGTTCTGCTGAGGCGCGCGATCGCAAAATGAGCGTAGAAGTCAACGCCGCCAGCGCAGAATACGAAGGCGTGCGCTTCACATTTCTTGACTGTCCGGGATCGATAGAATTTGCTCAAGAAACGCTGAATGCGCTGATGGGAGTGGATGCGGCTGTAATTGTTTGTGAAGGAGTCAGCCAACGTATTCTCACCCTAGCTCCGCTGTTTAAATTTCTGGATGACTGGGAAATTCCGCATTTAGTTTTCATCAATAAAATGGATCGGACTTGTACAGATGAGACTAGCTGCGGCTCTAATTTTACAGAGGTACTCAATGCCTTAAAATCGGTTTCTAGCCGCCCCGTGATTCCGCATCAATATCCGATCGCAAAAGGTGAAGCGATCGTTGGCTTTATAGATTTAGTCACAGAACAAGCTTATCATTACCATCCCGGCGCACCCGCTGACCCCGTGCCAATGCCGGTAGAACTTAAGGAGCAAGAGTACGCTGCACGGCAGGAAATGCTGGAGGAATTGGCGAATTTTGACGACCATTTACTGGAAGAATTGCTAGAAGAAATTAACCCCGATGCTGAAGAAATTACCCAAGATTTAAAGATGGAATTGGGGGCGGATTTGATTGTGCCGGTGTTTATTGGCGTTGCAGAGCAAGATTTTGGGGTGCGGCCGTTGCTACAAGCCTTGCTGCGGGAAGCTCCGGTACCGGAAATGACGGCCCAGCGGCGGGGATTGACGCAAGGTGCGAACGCGCCTTTGGCTCAAGTGCTGAAAATATATTATACACCCCAGGGCGGTAAGTTATCGCTAGTGCGAATTTGGCAAGGGACGCTAAATGATGGGACGGTTTTGAACGGGGTGCGGGTTGGTGGTTTGTATCGGTTGATGGGGTTGCAAACGCAGCCTTTGACGGCGGCGGGTGCGGGTGAGATTGTGGCTTTGGGACGGTTGGAAGGGGTGAAAGCTGGGGAGGCGATCGCGTTGGGCAGTCAGCGGGTAGAATTGCCGAAGGCTGAGCGGTTGTCGCCAGTGTATGCGTTGGCGATCGCGCCAGAAAAGCGCAACGATGAAGTCAAGATGAGCGCTGCTTTGGCGAAGTTGATGGAGGAAGATTGCTCTCTGGTGTGGGAGCAGCACGGGGATACTCACGAAATTATACTTTGGGGACAAGGTGAGATTCATCTCAAAGTTGCCCTGGATCGGCTGCGGCGGAAGTATAATTTGCCGATGGTAACTCACTTACCACAAGTACCTTATAAGGAGACGATTCGCAAGTCGGCGGCCTCTGTACACGGGCGTTACAAGCACCAAAGTGGGGGTCATGGCCAGTTTGGCGATGTATATTTGGACATTAAACCGCTACCGCGTGGGGAGGGTTTTAATTTCAATGAAACGATTGTGGGTGGTGCTGTACCGAAACAATATATACCGGGGGTTGAGACTGGGGTGCGAGAGTATTTGGTACATGGCCCCTTGGGTTTCCCGGTGGTGGATGTGGAGGTGACGCTGACGAATGGATCTTACCATTCGGTGGACAGTTCGGAACAGGCGTTTAAGCAGGCGGCGCGTTTGGCGATGCAGGAGGGGATGGCGAAGTGCGATTCCGCTTTGTTGGAACCAGTCGCATCTGTGGAGATTGTTGCTCCCAGTGAGTTTACCTCTAAGCTGTTGCAGTTGGTAAGCGGCCGTCGCGGTCAAATTTTGGGTTATGAAGCGAAGTCTGACTGGAAGGGATGGGATCGGGTTTCGGCTTATTTGCCGGTGGCGCAGATGCAGGATTTGATTGTAGAGTTGCGATCGCAGACGATGGGGGTTGGGTTTTTTAGTTGGGAGTTTGACCATTTGCAGGAAGTGCCGGAACCTTTGGTAAAGCGGGTTTTGGCGACTGCTGCTGGGAATGGTAAGAGTTAGGAAGAAGTTAGCCGGGGGTTTTTACCCCTGGCGATTGTAAGTACCTGGACAAAAATTGTCCCTTGGGGTGGTTGTCTATATTTTAGATTATAATTCAGTTTTTTGATTTAATTCAGTTAAGGTTTTCATAATATTTTGAGCAAGGTTTAAAGCCTTTTTTACCTCGGTTTGTAAGTTGAATATAGTATCTTCGTAATCAGCTTTATTCCTCATTTTTCTTAATCTAGTTAAATCTCTGCCTATCTCTGTTATTTTCTGAGATTTTAATTGATTGAAAATAAATTCTTCCGCTACATATTGATGATCGTTGATATCATAAGTTTTATTGCTAGATAATCTTGGGTCTTGTTCAACGTCCCGTAAGTAATTTCGTGCTAGGCAAAACACCGCGTAGTAAGCTCTACTCACGGCTGAACGCAATTTTGCTTCTTGGTTGGCTGCACTGTTGGTGCTAGAAATTGCTGCCAACTCTTGTGCTAAATTAAAATATTCAGACCAATTAAATCTCATCTGACTCCCATCCTATATCGATGTTTAACAAATTCTTAGAAAGCACCATACCAGCCTCTAGCCACCAAGCACGATCGAGTTTTTTTAACTTATCAAAGGCTTCATCAGCTTCAAATTTTGTGTAAATAATAATCCAGAGCGATCGCCAGCCGGCAATTTCTGGATCTGTTGTTAGTTCTAAGGCTAATCTTTCGCTAGGAAATAGCTCTCTAATTTTAGAATGAGCTTCTAAAATTAAGCTTACCATTACTTCTTGATCGATGATTATTTTAAAGGTTTCTAGGGGTTCTTCTACTGTGTAGAGAGTTCTGATTTTATTGAACTCAGCGATTAAATCATCAAAGGGTGTGGTTTTAATGGCTGGCTCTTGGATGGCAGTCATAATGGTTGATTTTGATGAGTGTTTTAATGTTAAAATTATAGCTGATAGTGGCTATTTAGTACGCGATCGCATCCACGACCACAACTTACCGCCAGCATATCCGCAAGCTATCCCTATAACAGCGCTAAGTAGTAACGCTAATCCAAAATTGAATACAGCATTAGCGGGTATTAAAATTTCTTTACCATTCTCTATTTTTTTAGCGGGAAAGGGTGTAATTACTTCGACTAAGGGATCGGCAAGAGAAGCAACGACTGAGGCGGCACCGAGCCCAACCCCAATTCTAGCAATTTCTAATTCTAAATCGCGATCGCTTTCAATTTGTTGACTTTCCACCATCGCCCGCAGGGTATCTATCCATGTTTCCCATACTTTCACGCTAGACGTAATACTAGCGATTTCTTTGTCAATTTGTGCCTGATATTTATTTTGGGCAATTTCACTGAAAAAACTTAGACAATCTAGTTGAGTAGGTAGTCCCTCTCCTTCTTTTCTGGCTTTTGTCTCAATCTCGTTTAATCGTTCTTTATAATTGTGTAAATTAGTTTGAATTGTCTGATGTTGAGATTCAAAATATGCGAGATTAGCAGTAAACTTAGATAAAATTAATAGATTTTTACTTAAATCTTTTTTTAAGTTTTCTAAGTTGCGATCTGTGGTATGATGAAGTGATAAAGATTGGCTAACAGGCAAGTTACTGGCGGTGGGGAAAAAGTTAGCTGATAAGTCTAGTTTAGCTTTCGTTTGTAAGTTATTGCTATAAGCCCAGAGGATTTTATTGCGATAATAAAATAAATTTACCCAATCTTCATAGAAGTAGGAAATTTTCTCCAGTGTGATTTTATCACGAAAAATGATGATCGCAATGCGGCTGTTTTCCTCTGCTGCTAAGTTTTGCCAATTTTGGGCAGAATCCCAAATTTCAAATGTTATTCCTCCCATGAATTTACCAGCTTGGGGTTCTGACCATTTTTTTGAGGGCAAAAATGATTCATAGGCATTCTTAGCTACAATTTTAGCATCTTTGGGATCTATATTTTCTGGCAAATATCCCAACAGCATCCAAGTTTTATGCAGATTAGCTGTAGGCTTAAATTTGGAGTTTATTTTCTCCTTAAAGTCTTGAAAACAGCTAAGTGATTGAGAATTTTGAGACTCGGAATCAGCAGCGGCGCAACCAAATAAGTTAGCTTCTACATCTGTTAAGGAAAAGCTTTTAGAAAAACCCTGAATAGGTAAGTTACCAGCAATGTCTGAGAAGGGAATATAACCTTTTTCGTTGCTGGAAACTTGCTGGCTGTTGAGTCGATCTTTCCAGTTATAGGTAAATAGGAATAGGTGAGGATATTTTAATTCATTCATTAGCAAAACATCTGTACCCAAACATAATTTACATCATACTGTGTGGCGGCATTTATTTCCGTATTAATTTCGTGAGAGATGCTTTGTCTGACATTTTTGGTTGTGGCTACTGAATCATGGGATTCAAGTATTGTGACAAATACTTCTAGTGATTGCGTTGGTAAGGAATAATTCTCTATTTCCTTACTTTCCATTGTCGGCTGTTTTTGGCTTTCATCCAGGGGGAAAATACATTTATCGCGGGGTTTTGCTTGATAGAATCCCTGTAAGTTATCGTGATGCAATTGATATGGGGTTTCCAGAAAATCATGCTGGTAAATAATTTTCCTGAGTTGTTCCATTGCGTGAGAAAAACTTTGCTTAACTAGAGGACTAAGTTTCTGAATTTCAGCTTGGATATCGCCGAGGGAGTCTAACTCAGAAAGAGTCATCAAAAAAGCTTGGAGTGTGAGAATATCGCTTTGTTCCATAGTAATAAATTGGGTGATAAATTGGTAAGAAAGCCTTGGCGAATAGAATTCGCGGCTATACAGGCGAAGTCCGCCTACGCGGACTAAGGCAGGTTTTGTTTGTGTAGATGCGGTTTCTAACCGCCGATTTCATGTTAAGTTAACTTCGCGCCTACCCATTAATAGCAGCATTACCCGTAATCGTGAAACCTGCCCAATGATAGGGATGAGCATAGGGAGTATGACTCATTCCTAAACCCATTGTAGCAGCTTCTTGGGGAATATTGTTAGCGGCGCTCCGCAAAATTCCCCAACAATTTGAATGGCGATCTTTTTCCATAGGTTTCATTAACTCTTGATACCATTTTATCAAATCCGTATAGGTGACAGTGCGAAGCCAAGTTTGAGCTTTTTTCAAGGCCACTGGCGGCGCGTCATTCTTGAGGTATTCGTGAAATTGAATCATCAGCAAAGCAGCAGAAATTTCATTGACTTTCCACAGGGTACTGACGACATAGTTAGCGCCAGTGGCTAAAAAGCCACTGGCTAAACCGACGTATTCATCAATTAAGTCTTCTGCGCTTGTTAATCCTGTTTCACAAGCTGATAGGCAAATTACGGAATAACTACTAAAATCTATGGCAAAGATGTCTGCGAGGGTGAGTAATTCGTTGTTTGCTAATTCTAAAGCTGATTCTCGCGGCTGTTTGAGATTGTGTGCGCCATGTCCGGTAAAATGGAAGATGTCAGCGCTTTTTTTGAGGGCGTTAGTTACGCTATCTCTAGTGGCGGCTTGGCTTTTAAGATGCTGCTTTTTATCTTGGTATTTTTGGTTAATTACTCCTGATTCAATGGTAGCATAAAGCATATCGCCTCGCGGGTTTTCGACGCTTAATAGTGTGGTGGCTGCTATTTTGGCGGCGCTCAATTTTATGCCGATTTGGGCGCTAGGTAGGTAGGTGATGGTCAAGTCTGGTTGCTTAAATAGATGGTGTAATGGTAATAGGTGCAAATCGCGATGGGGAATTAGAATTAGTTGAGTGATTCCTGTGAGATATTCCTGGGAAATGCGTTTAATGTCGAGGATTTTTTGCAGTTCCTCTAAACTGGTTTCTAGGTTATCTTGCCATTGATGATTGCCGATAGTGGCTGATTTTTCCTTAGTTTTGCGGTAACTTTCATATTGACTCTTCCAATTTTGCAGCCATTTTGCTAAAGTCTGACTTTGGCCGCTAAAGAATGAGAATGAATATAGGGATGTGGTAATAATTTGGATATCTCTCTCATGTCTGATAATAAAGGTGGTGAGGGAAACGGGGCTGAGATGCCAGTAAATTATGGCAGTTTGCGAGTCATTTTTCAGTAACTCTTGCATCTGTTTGAAGTCTAGGCTTTCGGGAGGCTGTTGCCAACCTTGCTGCATCCATTTCAGGCAAAAATTTTTCTGCCTTTCTGCTGTTTCTAGGGCTTTTACTTTGTCGCCAGATTCGACTAATTTATCGACGGCTAACTGGTAAAATACGGCAAATTTGCGCGTGAGTTGTAATTTCTTTTCGGGGGGAGTATCATCGGCTAAAATTAAGTTTTCTAGCAGGTAAGTAGCTTCGTTAATATATTTGTTAGTTTTCCTATTTCCCAAACTGCGGCAGACAAAGATTAAGTCTTGCAAGACTTCAAGATAAGTCTCTGGGATGAGAGGTGATTTCAGGTATTCGCAGGCTTGTTCGTAGCTGGTTTTGGCTTTGTGGAAATATTCAAAATAAGTGGTTGTTTGTTTGCCATATTTGTAATGTGCCTGGCCTTTTCGCTGATGCAAGCTGCCGCAAGCTAGGCGATATTCGTGGTTACTTGGATCGTATTTTTTTAAGCCTTCATCCCAATTTTGGATAGCTTCTAAGTAGCGCCCGGAATTGAAAAATGCCCCGCCTCGATTTGTCCAAGCTTGCCAGTATTGATTTTTAGTGATTTCTAAGGCTTTGTCGCAGGCGGCGATCGCCTCTATATAGCGCCCTAAATTTTTGAGGGCATCGCCCTTTCCGTTCCAGGCCTGTTCGTAGTTGGAGTCTATTTCTAAGGCTTTGTCGTAAGCCGCGATCGCCTCTATGTAGCGCCCTAAATAATACAGGGCATCGCCCTTTCCGTTCCAGGCATGCCGGTAGTTGGAGTCTATTTCTAAGGCCTTGTCAAAGGCCGTGAGCGCCTCTATGTTCCGCCCTAAATTTACCAGGGCATAGCCCTTTCCGGTCCATGCACTCTGGTAGTTGGAGTCTATTTCTAAGGTCTTGTCGAAGGCCGCGATCGCCTCTATGTTCCGCCCTGAATTTACGAGGACATAGCCCTTTCCGTCCCAGGCATCCTGGTAGTTGGAGTCTATTTCTAAGGCTTTGTCGTAAGCCGCGATCGCCTCATCGTAGCGCCATAATTGATACAGGGTATAACCCTTATCGTACCAGGCATCCTGGTAGTTGGAGTCTATTTCTAAGGCTTTGTCGTAGGCCTCGATCGCCTCATCGTAGCGCCTTAAATTATACAGGGTATTGCCTTGTTCAACCCAATAATTAACCAAAACCTCCATTTTGCCAGATTGTAGGGCCATAGCTTTGTAGTGATTTTGTGTTGCTTCCTGATAGCGACCTAATTTATCTAACACTTTGCCACGACTCTCCCAAGCTGAGTAGAAGTCAGACTTAATTTCTATAACGCGATCGTAACAGGCAAGAGATCCTGGTAAATCTCCTATCAAAGAAAGCGTTTCTGCCCTATTCAATAATTCTTCAATATCTTGACTAATTTCTATATTAGAAGTTTGTGGTAGTAATAAAGGTTGCTTTTCAACAGAATAGTCACCTATTCCATTAGTAAACGTTATTGGGGTGCTGCTGATTAAATTTATAGGAATTATCGGCTGAATTATCTCGTTTTCATTTTCTTTCCCTATCACCTCCCCAGCTATCTCTCCCCCCTGATTTCCCCTTGCCAATAATTCCCGCCCAATCTTTCCAGCCATCTCACTGATTTTCCCACAATTCGCCTCACCCAATAGCAACAGCCGCCCACCTAATTCTAAATTCAATTCCGGGGAAGCCAACAACCTCTCGCCAAATGCTTGCAGCCATTTTTCCCAATCAGCATCTTTAATCTTCGTACCAATGAAAAACCCTTGAATTGTGCCCCGACTCCAGCCACCCGCAACACCCTCCAGTAATTCCATGAATTTCTGTTCGCATTCACTAGAGGAAGGCGGTGGAGGTGGCGGAGGTGGCGGTGGGGGTGGAGACTTGATGAAAACTTGCTTAATTCGCCGCCATAGCTTGAGGAATTGTTGCCAGATACGTTGGAACATGGGGATGCAAGGGATGATTTGATGATAATTAACTTATCCCACCTTTATTCTGTCACTTTTTCTTCCACCCGCCGATACTTACCATCCAAACGTTCCTGACGTTGGCGACTATTTTGTTTTTCTAGCTGCGCGATGACTTCATCAAATAGCAGATTAACGGCATCAAAACCGCGACAAACTTCGCGTAAACTTTCCACATTTCTTGCTCTAGTCTCTGCATCGGGAATTTTAGGTTGCTTATTCATAAATTCCAATTCCTTTTAATTTCTTGGACGCTTGGTTCAGAAGCATCAGCATTAGCTTCTGCCTGTGCTAAGGCTCGCTCCATAAGTTCTACGATAGCAGCATCTGCGATTGGTTGGGCATCGGCTACCAACAGCAAAATTCTGGAAAGACGAGTGTAGGAATCTCTAGCGCGTTCCGTAACATTTTGCAGTTCATCTAATTCTGGGATTGTCTCTTCAGTTTCGCCAAACAACTCTAATATAGCATATTCTGTAGCTCTGGCCTCATTGAGGATTAACACCAGTCGCCGTTGTAGCCCAAAAAGAGTTGTAAGAGTTTCTTCTGATAGGAATGCCATTCTCTTTAAATTAATAGCCTGCAAGTTGACATTTTACTACACCCGCCGATATTTACCATCCAAACGTTCCTGACGTTGGCGACGATTATCCGCTTCCAACATAGCGATTACTTCATCCAATTTCAGAGTCGCAGCATCAAGCATTTTGCAAGCTTCACGCATCCTAGAAACATTTTGCTGCCTCGTTTCTAAGTCTGGTATTTTTGGTTGTTTAATCATAGTATATCCCAAGTCCTTTTGATTTCTTGTGTACTTGATTCTGAGGCATCATAATTGCGATCGCACTTATTCCCCCACATTTTCAGCTATTTTCTGATATTTAGTTTCCAGACGCTTGCGGCGTTGACGGCACAGTTCAAGTTCTGCCATTGCCAGCACTTCATCTAAGGCCGCACCGAAAATATCAAGCTGTCTATTGCTTTCACGCAACCGCTCAACATTACGCTTTCTCGTCTGTGCA
The DNA here is from genome assembly GCF_000332155.1 of Kamptonema formosum PCC 6407. Classification (GTDB taxonomy): domain Bacteria; phylum Cyanobacteriota; class Cyanobacteriia; order Cyanobacteriales; family Microcoleaceae; genus Kamptonema; species Kamptonema formosum. The sequence goes on from NZ_KB235903.1 coordinate 360,462, forward strand.
TCGGGTATTTTTCTTTCCTCGTTCATACTCAATTAATAACTACTTCAGTATCGCCTTCGCTTCCTGAATACTCCGCTGAATAAACTCAGCAGATTCCATAAAAGCTACCCGTTCCATATCCGTTAATTCAAGTTCTAAAACCTCTTCTACCCCATGACATCCCAATCGACAAGTAACTCCCAAAAATATATCATTTAAGCCATAAGCTCCTTGCAAAGAAGCACAACAAGGTAAAATTCTTGATTGATTAAATAAAATTGATTCTATCATTATAGAAACAGAAGATGCCGGGGCAAAATAGGCACTTCCTGTCTTCATTAATCCCACAACCTCGGCTCCACCTTTGCAAGTTCTCTGCACTAATCTCTCGATAGTTACAGCATCCATAAGCTCAGTAATAGGAATGCCGTTAACAGTAGAATATCGCGGTAGAGGTATCATTAAATCCCCATGAGAACCTAAAACTGTAGCCTTAATATCTTTAATAGAAACACCTAATTCCATTGCGATAAAAGTTTGAAATCTGGCGGAATCTAATACCCCCGCCATCCCCATAACTCGACCTTCAGGCAAACCCGTACTTTCCCAAGCTAAATAGGTCATTATATCGAGGGGATTAGTAACTACAATTAAAATTGCTTCAGGCGATCGCGCGATCGCCTCTTTTGCGGCTTCTGTGACAATTGAGGCATTAATTTTAATCAAGTCCTCTCGGCTCATTCCCGGTTTCCGAGGCAATCCCGCTGCAACTACTACAATGTCTGAACCAGCAGTATCATCATAATTATTCGTACCGATAATTTCGCGATCGTGGCCTTCGATTCCCCGCGCTTGCATCAAATCTAGGGCAATTCCCTGGGGCCAACCTTCTACAATGTCTAGCAATACAACATCCGCAATATTTTTCTCTGCGATTCGCTGGGCGGTGGTACTGCCAACTTTTCCCGCACCAATGATGGATACGCGAGTTGAAGGAGAAGTTGGTAAGGAAAAAGGGGAAGAATTCATTCTATATTGAGGATTATTGTTCGATCTAGTTTAGGCATTACGCACTCTAATATAGCGGTTTTCAATTGCATGAGAATAGGATAATTGCTAATTGCTAATTGCTAATTGCTAATTGCTAATTGCTAATTGCTAATTGCTAATTGCTAATTGCTAACAGTTAACAAATTGGTAATTAAAAGTTGTACCTCATCCAATTGAAAACTGCTATCTGCCCAGGTATTTATTGAAAGTCTTCGATTTGGTCAACCCGCAACCAAATATTGGGCGTTGGTACGCGACCAAATTTGACTAGGGCATAGTCGCCCCGGAGTTCCATTACTTCGCCCTTTGTTTCAAATAGGTAGGAGGAAAAGCGCGTATCGCTAGCTTTGGCTTCTAAACTATTTTCCAATTTTTCTTTGATAGCGCGGACAAGACTACCTTTTTTGAATGCCATAACTCTCTCTCGCTCTGGTTTACAAATATTATTACAGATTATAGCGGCTTTCAGTTACATGAGATACAGCAGGGTAATGGGTAATTGCTAATTGGTAATTGCTAATGGGTAATTGCTAATTGGTAATTGCTAATGGCTAATGGCTAATAGCTAATTACCCATCCTCCCCATCTCCCCCATCCTCCCCATCCTCCCCATCTCCCCCATCCTCACCTCTGACACTGAGGGCAAAAATGACTCGATCGCCCCGCTAATTTTAGTCGCTCAATCGGAGTACCGCAAACGCGGCAAGGTTGACCTGCGCGATTGTACACCCAAGCAATGCCCCCGTAGTTGCCGTTAACGCCGTTAACGTTGAGAAAATTGCTAAAAGTTGTACCACCAGCATTCAGGGCGTTTTCCAAGACTTGAATGATGGCGGAGTGCAGGCGTTGAATTTGTTCGTTTGTCAAATCTGAACAAGAGGTTTGCGATCGCACTCCCGACAAAAACAAAGCTTCATCCGCGTAAATATTCCCCAAACCCGCAATCAGTGCCTGATCTAGCAGAGCTGTTTTTACCGATCGCGATCGGTGGTGCAGTTTTGCCGCTAAATATTCTACTGTAAACTCTTCTGAAAAGGGTTCGGGCCCTAGTTTTTTCAGGCCTGCGATCGCACTCGACACTTCAGTTGTCGGCGGAACCCACCACATCTGACCAAATGTCCGCTGATCTACAAAACGTAATTCTCGCCCCTCAGCAAAAAATAACCGCACTCTCGTGTGTTTCTGCAAAGGATCGTCTCGGTGTACCCACAGCAGTTGACCAGTCATTCGCAGGTGAACGCCTAACCAAGATGGGTAATTGGTAATTGGTAATTGGTAATTGGTAATTGGTAATTGGTAATTGGTAATCGGTAATTGGTAATTGGTAATCGGTAATTGGTAATTGCTAATTGGTAATTGGTAATTTGTAATTGGTAATATCTCCCCCGCTCCTCCGCTCCCCTGCTCCCCTGCTCCCCCGCTCCTCCGCTCCCCTGCTCCCCTGCTC
>NZ_KB235903.1:363037-363214 GCF_000332155.1 Kamptonema formosum PCC 6407
CAATTGCATGAGAATAGGATAATTGCTAATTGCTAATTGCTAATTGCTAATTGCTAATTGCTAATTGCTAATTGCTAATTGCTAACAGTTAACAAATTGGTAATTAAAAGTTGTACCTCATCCAATTGAAAACTGCTATCTGCCCAGGTATTTATTGAAAGTCTTCGATTTGGTCAA
>NZ_KB235903.1:624794-625498 GCF_000332155.1 Kamptonema formosum PCC 6407
CGTTTATTCTGGTTCAAAATCTGATTTTAGCGCACCGCAAATCGGACAAACCCAATCTTCGGGAATATCTTCAAACGGCGTTCCAGGTGCAATACCGCCATCGGGATCGCCTAGTTCTGGATCGTAGACATAGGCGCAAATTGTACAGATGTATTTTTGCATTTTGGCTTTTTCTCGATAAATAGACTAATTTTTACAAGTTTAGAGAATCAAAATTGATGGAATTGATGTTAACCCTAGTTTGTCACTCTAGGAAGAGTAAAATAGAAAGAGAAGTCTAAATGGGAGACATAGACGATGATACAGCCCAAAATTCCACAACCTACCATTAGTTTCATCGATCAATATTGTGGGAGTTATCAAAAAATATTTCCAGAAGTTAGAAGCTATGAAGCGTTTAAGCAAATTATTATGGGGATTTTGACACCAAGCAAAAGAAAAAGTTTAGTAACACTATCTAAAATAATTGGATTAAAAAATAGTCAATCCTTGCATAATTTCTTAACACAATCGCCCTGGAAATCGGAAGAATTAAGAGCCCAGAGACTAAAAATTATCTTTAACTGGTTAAAAGAAGAAGCAATTGACATTATTATAGATGAGACCGGAGATCCGAAAAAAGGAAATAAAACTGAATATGTAGCTAGACAATATTTAGGAAGGCTAGGAAAAGTAGACAATGGGATTGTAAGTGTCAATATTTA